>JADFVY010000108.1 GCA_015222795.1 Pseudomonadota bacterium
ATGTTGCCGGCATTGTCTTCGTGACAATGGCTGCAGGCCATGTCCATCTGGCCACGGCGCTGATAGTAGAACTCCTTGCCCTTTTTGAAGAAAGGCGTCGCCTTGCCGCCGATATCGACGGCCACTGGCAAGCCACGTGACTGGTACCCGATGAAAGACGCCATTCCCTGCATTTCCTTGGACTCGTATTTCCAGGGTTTGGCTTTCTGATTGTCCTTCCGGCATTCGTTAACGCGGAGCTCGATATTGATCATCTTGCCCCATGCCTCGTAATAGGCCGGATAGCGCGTTTTAACGCCCTTCATGGATTCCTCGGCGTCACCATGGCAGTCCTCGCAGGACTTGTTGGCTTCGCCTTCGCGGGTTGACCATAGTTCGCCGCCATAGTCGGCAATCAGCATGGCCGGATTCGAAAAGTCGTCATCCTGCATCGCCTGGGTTTCAGGCTCGGCGGACAGATACCCGCTCTTCGGTTCGCCGGTGGCGACGGTTGCGATGGAAAAGACCGCGGCCACGGCCGCGACCGCCATCAGACCTGTAGTTTTATTTTTCTGCATCCCGTATTTCTCCTCCCTGTCGTCAGGTTTTGTTTGGTTTAGTGGAGGCCTCGGTCAGCTGACCTTGAGGTCCTTCTTGGCGGTGTATTTGCTGCCATCGTCGTCGACCCAGGTGAACTCCATCGTGCCGCTTTCCGTAGCGCGCATATGGAAAGACATATAGGGGTTCGCCGCAATGGAGGTCTCCCAGTCCGAGCTGAAAAATTCCTTGCCGTTGAAGGTGACGCTGAACTTGTTGATGATCTTGCGCGGAATAAGCTCGCCGGACTTCTTGTCCTTCCGCAGTCCTGTCTCCATCTTGTGTGAGATCAGGCTCTTGATTTCGATGATTTCCCCCTGGGCGGCCGATTTCGGCACCTTCACGCGGGGTTTTGCACTTGCCATGTCATTATTCTCCGTATTTCCGGTTTCAGGTCAGCCGCCGCAGCCGCCGATTGTCACTTTCACTTCCACGGTCTCGCGATGGAAGCTCCCGTCGCTCATTTCCGCCACCGCAACGATATTCTGCGTCTTGATCAGGCGCATGCGCGTGGAGGCCTTGGCGATGCCGCTGGCTGGTGTGAAATGGATCGAGCAGACTTCCGGCCGCGGGTTGGCCTCGGCGAAGATATGCACTGTTTTGACGTAATCGCCGTCGGTCATCGGGCTGTCGACTTCGACGCTGATCGGCACCGTGTTGCCGTTCTCCGCGATCTGCGGAAGGTCCAGCGTGATCCGCCCTTCCTCGGTGGCGGCGCCGCCCGTGGCCTTGGCTATGGCTTTATCCATGGCCGCCTTGTCGGCCAGCGATACCCGCGGCAGCATGCCGACGGTGGCGGCCGCGGCCGCCGCACCGACCAGCACGATAACATGCCGGCGGCTGATTTCTGTTGGCGTTTCCTTCGAATTCATTTTGGTTTCCTCGATTATTGTCCTGTCAGCGCCCGCTATGCCGGGCTTGTCTATGATTTGCCGTTAACGGTTGTTACTTGAGGGTCATCAGGTAGGCGACGATATCCTCGACTTCCTCGGCTGTCAGCATTGGCTTGCCCGTCCATTTCTTCTGCACCATGTGCAGCCCATCGGTCTTGTAGAAGGCCGGCATGATGGTGTCTGGGTTGGCGTATTTGGGGTTAACGATGCGCAGTCGAATTTCACCTTCCGACAGGCGGCCGGCGACATCGTTCAGTGCCGGACCAACCTCGCCGTGAAATGGCTGCTCGGGCACCGGCAATGTATGGCAAGCCAGGCAGTTACCCTTTTTGCGGTGGATGGCCGTTTGCCGGCCTTTTACCGGGTCACCCGGTTTACCGGTCAGTGAATCGGGAATGCTGTTGCTGTCGACAATTTTGTATTTCACCAATTCAGCGGCCGCCACGCTTGCCGGTGTCGCCATGCCGGCAATCGCCAGAACCGCCACGCCCAGCAGGGGCAAGACATATTTTTCGATCGTCAATATTTCCTCCCATTTACCCAAAGAATCACTCCGGGTTCTTTTGTTTAGGTTGTAGGGGACTGCCACTCCGGCTTGTATCCCCAGTTAATTTAAGGCCTTGTAAGCCCATCATATTCGAGTTTGATGATTTATCAAGGCGGAATATGATAAGGAATTATTTACCATGTTTCCGAGGCAATGATGCCACTTTAATGCAAATGGGGCAACATTTCAGGCTATAGTTCAATAGGCGTTGCAAGTTCTGGCTGTAAAATAGCCGGAAACGTTAATGGGATAATCGACAGAAAATAAGTATATGCGTGGAAAAATATTATTTCTGGCGATCTTGTATTTATCGCTTTTAGCAAGGGCCGGCGACGCGGCGGAACTTGTGATGTTCGAAACTGACAGTTGCGAGTGGTGCGAACTGTGGCACGCGGAAATCGGCGTGATCTATGCGAAGACGGCCGAAGCCAGGACCGCGCCGCTTCGCCGCGTCAGCATCGAGGACCCGGTGCCCGGAGACCTCGAACATGTTCGCGGGATTCATTACACGCCGACCTTCGTGCTTATGGAGGACGGCAAGGAAGTCGGGCGAATCCTGGGTTATCCGGGCGAGGATTTTTTCTGGGGGCTTTTGGGAATGGAGCTTGAAAAGCTTAAATCGAACGTACTCGACGGCGGCGCGCAAGCCGGCGCATCGGAATGCGTTGAATTTGTAAACAGGGAGAGTGGAGATGAAAAAACTGGCGATAGCGCTGCTGATTGCTAGCGGTTTGGCGGGAACGGCCAGAGCCGCCGAAGAGGTTCTGGTCACACTAAAGACGATGACGCCCGAGACCGCGCTGACCCTGGCGCAGGCAACGCTGCAGGATTGCCGTGAAAGGGGTTATCAGGTTGCCGTTGCCGTGGTCGATCGTTCGGGTAACCTGCAGGTGTTACTGCGGGACCGGTTCGCGGGCGTACACACATTGGAAACGGCACGCCGCAAGGCGTGGACGGCGGTTTCCTTCCGCACCGATACCCTGGTGATGGCCGAGGAAACCGCGGCCGGCAAGGAAGCCTCCGGGGTGCGTTTCGTTGAACAGGCGATGATGGTCGGCGGTGGGGTCGTTGTTCAGGCCGCGGGTGCGCTCGTCGGCGGCATCGGTGTATCAGGCGCACCGGGCGGGCCAGCCGACGATGAATGCGCAAGAGCCGGAATCGAGGCGGTCCAGAGCGATCTGGATTTCTGAACCCGCCAGAATGAGGTTTACGCAGCCGGTTCGTTTACATATGATAGGATGAATATATAAAACATCCTGGCTTGGTGTGCGATTACGACTGCGGGGCCAGTGCGATGGAGATGCAAAAATTATTATAACGGGATGCTGGTCCCGCTACCCATTGCCATTTATCCGGCCAAATCAATTGGCCGGATAAATGGCAATGGGTAGCGGTAGCATGGTGGAAATTGAGTGAAATGAATAGTATATACGATTTCGATGGTGAATCTGGATTTGGCGCTCTTTGGGCAAAGGCTGGCGAGGCCAATACGCTGCTTCGCTCCATGGCCAACGAAAACCGGCTGATGATCTTGTGTCTGTTGGCCGACGGTGAAAAATCGGTCGGTGAAATAGAGACACTGACTGGCGCGCGCCAGCCCACGGTCTCGCAGCAACTGGCGCGCCTGCGTGCCGATGGCATTGTCGATTCTCGGCGCGACGGGAAGACTATCCATTACTCGCTGTCTTGCGATCGCACGCGCAAACTGCTGGAAGAGCTTTGCGATTTATTCCGCGCGGCCTCCGCTGAGAAGACGGATTAACCACAAGAGCATCTTTATCCGATCTATTGGAATCTCTTATGCGATCCAATAAATCGGATAAAGATGCTCGCCCCTTGAAATTGCGGGCAATATCCGATCAAACTGAACCGGACCAGTTCCGTTTGATCGGATATTGCCCTAGAGCAATTTTAAGATGATGCTCTGGACACGTTCCCCTTGGGATAAATGAATCCGCTGACCGGATAGGGGCTCTTGCCCAGAACATTGCCGGGGACATACCAGAATTTCACCGCCGACCAGTCGTTGCGCGCCGAAACGTCGCGCACCGGCGTATCGAGATGGATTCGGCCCTTGCCGAGCCAATTGGCGTGATTGACGATGATTTCCCGCTCGTTGACGATGCGGGTAACCACGGCAAGATGGCCGTATTTGTTTTTTGATGTCTTGCTCACCACCAGAACCGCGCCCACGGTCGGCCGAGTTGAACGCTGATACTTGTCCTTGGCCTGGCCCCACCATGTCCAGGCGTTGCCGCGGATCGGTATGCCCGATTGCTCGCGCGCATAGGGAACGCATTGCAGCCCGGGCGAACCCTTAATAATGCGTGGGTTGGCGGGGGGCGGGGTAATGGCCCTGCCGGAATCGGCGTTCGCGGTATCGTTGGACCAGGCCGGCGGCGGAGCCTTTATGGACTGCTCCACCGACGGCGATGAACAGGCCGCCGTGCCCAGCACGGCAATCCAGATCAATAGGGTAGCCGGATGCCTCATGGGACGTTTCCCGATTATTGCGCCGAATCAGATGTTGCGGAATTCTACAGCATACCGGGTAAACAAAAAATTACCGGTGAACTCGTATAGCCATTGATGCTATCTGTTTAATTCACAAAACTACCCCACCCACGGGGCTGTAAACGCAGGACTATAAATACTTCATGACACCCAGCGTCATTATTGTAATCCCCGCCTACAATGAAGCGGCAACAATCGCCGATGTGATAGAGCGTTGCCTGAAGACGGGTGTCGAGGTGATCGTCATCGACGACGGTTCGGCTGACGATACGGCAGCGATCGTGGGGCGATATCCGATCGAATTGCTGCGCAACGATATTAATTACGGAAAAGCGGCCAGCCTGATGAAGGGCATGCGCCGGGCGGTCGAACGTGGCGCCGGCATCGTCGCCACGATGGATGGCGACGCGCAGCACAGGCCGGAAGACCTGAACTCGCTTTTGGCCCGCGCGCAAGACAATCCCGGCGTCATCGTCATCGGGTCGCGGCTGTGGGACAGCGCGGCGTTCCCGCGTGCGCGCTATGTCGGCAACCGGATCGCGGATTTCTGGATTTCCTGGGCCTGCGGTTATCGGGTCGAGGACAGCCAGAGCGGCTTCCGGCTTTATCCGGCGGATCTGATCGGCCGCCTGAATGTGCCCCATGGGCCAGACCGGGGGTTTGTATTCGAAAGCGAGATCCTGATTGAGGCATCGAAGGCGGGGGCGCGCGCCATCTCCAGTCCCATTCCGGCGCTCTATGAGGGAACGCTGGTGCGCGCAAGCCATTTCCAGCCCGTGCAAGACGTCCTGCGAATCATCCGCATGGTCGCCTGGAAGCTAATATCCCGCGGCCTTTATCTTCAGGGTCTGTGGCGGGTGATCAGAGGGTAATGCCGCTTAGAGCCGGGCCAGGCTCTTACGTCGAATCCGTCATGCGGTTGTTACGCCGCCGCCGAAAGGCGAAGGCCAGGCTGGTGCGCCAGTTCGTCAGATTATGAAACGCATAGATCAGCTTGAACAGGAATACCGGGAATCCGATCGGCGTATGACTGTAAATATCGCCGGCCAGAATTGATACAACCGCCGCCTTGATGCGAAACTTGTCGCTGGGGTTCATGAACAGATGGCGCATCGTCGGTGAGTTAAAGCGATAGATGAACCATGTCACGGTCCGGATGCCGCGCAGCAGATACCGTTCATGCAGGGCCAGCAAGGCATTTGCGTCGCCCGCCCCGTTAAGGATTGCGTCCACCGCTTTCGCGCCTGACTCAGCCGATTTCATGGCCAGGAATACGCCGCTGGAAAACACAGGATCGACGAAAGCGAACGCATCGCCGGCTAACAGGTAGCCGTCGCCATACAGGCGGTCGGACCAGTATGAATAGTTGCCCGTGCCCTGGATTTCCACCATCTGTTCAGCCGATTCCATGATGGGGCTCAATGTCGGCGAACTGGCGATGGTCTGATGCAGAAAATCATCGAGCGACATGTCGCCCCGTGTTTTGAGATATTCCGGCCAGCAGACCACGCCAACGCTCGTGACCCCGTCTTTCAGTGGTATCACCCAGAACCAGCCATGCTCGAACCAGTGCAGGCCGATATTGCCCTCGTCGCGGCCCTCTGGGCGCGGGACATTGCGAAAATGGCCGAACAGGGCCGCCGCGTTATGGTCCGGGTTGCGCCGCATCAATTTCAGCCGGCGCGACAGAAACGCATCGCGCCCGGAGGCATCGATCAGGAATCGGGCCGAGACGGTGCTCTCCCTGCCTTCAATATCCTCAAGAGCGGCCTGACAGCCATCGGCCTCAAGACGGTTCATCGATGTCACGCGGGTCTGCTGGCGCACTTCGACGCCGCTACGCCCGGCATTACTCAACAGCAGTTCGTCGAACTCCGAACGGCGGACCTGATAGGCATGGGGGTAGGTGTTATCCATCGCCTCGTCAAAATAAATCGTGGTGTGCTTGGTTTTGCCCTCCTTGTTGGCGTAAAAATCTATCCCGTCCTTACGCATGCCGATGCCGGCGACCTCGTCGGCCACGCCCAGTTCCTCAAACAGGGGCATGTTCATCGGAAGCAGCGACTCGCCGACGTGGAACCGTGGATGCTGTTCCTTTTCAATCAACACCACGCGGCGCCCGCGCTTCGCCAGCAACGTCGAGATCGTCGCGCCCGCCGGGCCGCCGCCGATGACCAGTACGTCAAAATCGGGGGCAAGGGTGGATTCTGACGACTGGGTTTCGGTCATTCCGTTCATTCCGTTCATTCCGTCCAATACGGTTTAGCTAATGCGCGACAGCATGCCGGGATTCCCCGTCAACCGCGCCACCGCTCGCCCGACATAGTACCAGTTAATCATTAGCGCCTCGAACAGGCTGCGCGTCAGTGCGGCGGGTTGTCGCATGGATGGATGGTCCGGCGCCGATAAAATATGTGAAATACCCAAGCCGGCAGCCAATATAGAACTGCGGGCCAAATGATAACGGCTGGTGATCAGCAGTGGCCGGCGGAAGTTTCGGCTGCGCATCAATATGCGTGCATGGGCCAGGTTTTCCAGTGAGTTGCGCGATGATTCTTCGAGAAAAATATTTTTCTCGCAGAGCCCGCGGGCCACCAGCCACCGTTGTCCGGCGGCTGCTTCGGTTAGCCCGCCTCCGGTCGCCATGCCGCCCAGCACGATTACCGGGCAAACCGTTCCATGCCGCGCAGCTTCGCTCAGGCGCGCCTCGAATTCGCGGGTCATTTCACCGCGGTTGAGCCGCGACCCCATTACGAGTATCACATCCGCTTCGGCCTCGTTGGCGGCCGGCAAACGCGATAATTTTAATACAATTGTCCAGCAAAAAAGGAATGTCAGGCCGCCCGACATCGTTACAATGGCTACTGTGAGTAGAAGGGTCGAAAGTCCGTCCCATCCCATGCTCGACAGCCATTTCCACGATAGAGTCCGTATGTTATGCATTGCGCCTTACATGAAAATCAGAATTGTCCTGGTCGATGCCAGTGGTGGCCGGTGATATGATCGGATATTTCAGTGTCTTGCGCAAACGCAGAATTTGAGTACCAATAGCAATATGTCGAATATACAAAGCGAAACAGAATCCGAAGTCGCTGAACTCATTGTCGCGGTGTTGAATCTCGAGATCGATCCGGGAACGATTGATCCGGAGGCGCCGCTGTTTTACGAAGGGCTTGGACTCGATTCCATAGATGCGCTGGAAATGGCCCTGGAACTGTCGAAAAAATATTCGGTGGAGTTGCGCGCGGACGACGAAAATAATGGCCAGATATTCGCCTCGTTGCGAAATCTTGCCGGTTTTGTCACGGAGAACAGGGCAGGGTAAGGTAAGGTAAGGGCTTTGCGGGTGTCCCGATGGATCATTAGAGTTTTTGGCGCCGTTTTCGGCGTAGGCATGATCCATTATGCCTTTATTACAGAGCATCCCTCGCTAGGATATTATGGCCTGATGATTTTGGCGGTATTGGGCATGTTGTCCGGGCGGGTTTTGTTGCGTCTGGTATTTTTGGGAATTGGTCTTTTTGCTTTTCTCAACGCTATCGGTCATGGTGAGCCGGCTGCGGGCCCCTATTTGCTTTTGACCGCGCCCATCCTCTTCAATCTGGCGCTGATGTCGCTTTTTGGCGTGACCCTGCTGCCAGGCCGAACGCCCCTTATTACACATTTCAGCCGGTTCGACCGGCAGCAGACGGCCGGCCCCGTGATCGACCGTCATACGCGCATGGTAACGGCAATGTGGGTTGCATATTTTTCGTTGATTGTGACGGCCACCGTGCTGTTGGCGGTTGCCGGTGAGTTCCTGGCGGCCTCGTGGACTGTCACCGTTGTTTCGTCGTCGGGCTCTGTTATTCTGTTCCTGCTTGAACATCTGTACCGGTATTTCCGCAAGGATGTGTTCCGCCACGCGTCCGTTTTCAGGACCTTGCGGGTCATCGCCCATCCCGACGCCTGGCGGGAAATGATGCGCGATGTCTGAGCGCCCGGCCCCGCCCCACCCGTCAATCGATCGCGTGACGATGATACCGCCTGACGGAAAACCGGTCGGGTGGGCCAGCATTGCGGGTGAGGCCCACCGGCAGGCGGCAAGGCTTGCGGGAACCGGCCCGGTCGTGAATCTGTGCGAGGATCGTCTGGCTTTCCTGGTCACACTACTGGCCACGGCATTGGCGGGTCGGGAGACTATACTGCCCAGCGACCGTTCGCCGGCCAGTCTGTCTGGCATCAGCTCAATTTATGAGTCGGCGCCCGCCCGCTACGACAACGAGGAATTGGCGCGCGGGGTATCCACCGCCGGCCTGCATGGTGAATTTTATCTGCCCGCCATCTCCGACAGCGATCCGCAAGAGGAATTGGATCTCGCGAGTATCGAGGATGCCAGGATCGTCATGTTTACGTCCGGCTCGACCGGCAAGCCCGAGCCTTGCGCGCGGGCGCTGTCCTTTTTCCTCAGGGGCGCGGACGCCAACGCCGAATGTATGATGGAAGGGCTGGGGGCCGGCGCGGGAATCGTCGCGACGGTTCCCCCGTATCATATGTTCGGTATCGAGCTCTCGGTACTAGTCCCGCTGCTCAAGGGCGGCGCGGTTTATTCGGGACGGCCATTCTATCCGCGCGACATCGCCGCCGCGCTGAACGCAGTCGAGGCGCCGCGCATATTGATCTCCACGCCCGTGCATCTGCGCATCCTGAAGGAAAGCGGAATCGAGACCCCTCCTGTCGCGCGGGTGTTTTCCGCTACCGCGCCGCTACCGGCGCGGCTTGCCGGCGATATCGAGGAAATGCTTGGCGCCGACCTGCGGGAGATTTTCGGCACGACCGAGACCGGATCGATCGGCTGGCGAAACACGGCGCGCGAGGAATCCTTTCATCTGTTGCATGGCATGGAACTGACACAGCAAGACGACATAAGCCGGATTTCGGCGCCCCATATATCGCCTCCCTTCGTTCTGCCCGACCGGCTAGCGTCAACCGGTGATGGCGATTTTCGGATCGCCGGGCGCAGCAACGATATCGTCAATATCGCGGGCAAGCGCATGTCTCTGGCCGGACTGAACGCCATTATGGCCGGATTGGACGGTGTCATGGACGGCGCCTTTCTGGCGCCCGATGACGATGTCGCCGGCCCGGTCCGCCGAATGATTGCCTTTGTCGCGGCGCCTGGTCTTTCAGTCGAAAATATCCGTTCGGCGCTGCGCGACAAGCTGGACAGCGCCTTTATCCCGCGCCGGGTTATATTTGTTGATTCCCTGCCACGGAATGCGGCCGGAAAGCTGCCCTTGCATGAGTTCAGGCGCTTCGCCCTGGCGACGCTCGCCTGTCTTGACGGGGCGCAAAGAGTTATCCGCTATGCCGCCGACGAACCCTTCTTCGCGGACCATTTTCCCGACGACCCCATCGTACCCGGGGCCGTCCTGCTGGGCGAGGCTAGCGAACTGTTGTGTGAAAGTCTTGGCGGACTGGCCGGCCCGGTTGAACTGGTCAGCGCGAGATTTCCCGATTCCGCCCGGCCCGGCGAGGATTGCCTGTTCCGCATGGATGCCGGCGCGAACGGCCAGTTCCGCATTGAATGCACCCAGGGTGGCAGAACAGTCATGAAGGCCGCCATGCGGATGCTAGTGGAGTGAATCTAACGGATGGTACCCATGGGATCGCGTTGCGCGCCACTTGCGATGCGCCGGCATCGCGGCGCGACCCGCGCCTTGCCGGATGAACTTGTAAAGCCGTCCCATGGATACCATCCGTTAGATTCACTCCACTAGGGAAAGCCGATGACTGAAACCTGGCAGAAACAGGAAGAGCGAGGCAGTAGAAAGCTGATCCGGCTTATCGTCTGGATCGTGCTGCATTTGGGATATCCGGCGGGGCGCGCCCTGCTGTTCCCGATTTGCCTGTATTTCGTAATTTTTTCGGTGCGGGCGCGGCGTGCCTCCTCGGATTATCTGGCCCGGGTGCTGGACCGTAAGCCGGGATTCATCGATTTATTTCGTCATTACCACTGCTTTGCGTCGACCCTGCTGGACCGGCCCTATTTTCTGACCGGAAAATTCGAGACTTACGATATCCGCGTGCATGGCGCGGAAGCGATAATTGAAATTCATCGATCCGGGCGGGGCGGAATTCTGATGGGCGCCCATATCGGCAGCTTCGAAATTCTGCGTTGTCTCGCCAGCACCTGCGACTGGCTCGATCTCAAGGTGATGATGGATTTGAATACTTCACGTGGCATGAACACGATCGTCAATGACCTGAACCCGTCTTATGCAAAACATATTATAGCGCTGGGTCGTCCCGATTCAGTCATCAGGGCCTATGAAAGCATCACTGACGGCGGATTTGTGGGTATCCTGTCCGATCGAAACGCCAGGGGCGGGAAATATGCCACCGTTCCCTTCATGGGCCAGGATGCGATTTTCCCCAGGGGGCCGATGATGCTCGCCGCCGCCGCGAAATGTCCCGTGGTCGCCGTGTTCGGAATTTACCGCGGCGGGCGGCGCTATGATATATATATTGAGAAATTATGCGACCGTGTGCCGGCCGATTACCGCACCAATCCCGAAACCGTCCAGACGCTGGTCGAGAATTTCGCCAGATTGATGGAGGTGCGTTGCAGGGAAGCGCCGTATAACTGGTTCAATTTTTTCGAGTTCTGGAAGGGACAATGAGGACTTACCTGATAGCGATTTTGGGATTTCTCTTTTTCCTGTTTCCCGCATCCCCATCCCAGGCCGCCGAGCAGACAACCCTGGCGCTGGACCGCCTTCCCGAAATCATTTCCGGGGCGCCCGATCATCGCGCGGAATTCATCGAAGAGCGGCGGCTGTTGTTGCTGACCGAGCCAGTGCGGCTGCATGGCACATTGTTGTTTCGGGCACCGGGCCGTTTCGAGAAACACACCGTGGCGCCGATCCGTGAAGATCTTGTTGTGGACGGCGAGTGGGTTACCGTTTCTCTGCCTGACCGGAACACCCAGATGCGTTTCAACATAGCTGACGATCCGCTGCTGCACGGCCTGCTGTTCAGCCTGCAGTCCCTGTTGAATGGCGAACCCGGTCGCCTGTCCCCGATGTTCTCCGTCGAGGCCTGGGGCGGCGCGGAGGCCTGGACCCTGCGCCTGAAACCGAAAGAGAAGGCGCTGGCCGAGCGCGTTCAGGCGATCAGGGTAACCGGCGTGTCTCACTGGCTCCGTACCGTCGAGCTCTGGGAAACCACGGGCGATTATCTCGTCATGTCCATCGGGTCGGAGGTCGTTGAATGAAGCCGGGCGCGGGACGAATTCTGGTCGCGCTCGCTGCCGTCGGCGTCATCGGCGGGGTTGTCGCAAGCCAGCTTGAATTTCGCGCGGACCTCAGCTTTGTCTTCCCGGACGAGGTGTCGGAGCGCACTCATTTTCTGACCGATCGCCTGTCAGACCGCAGCGCGCAAGGCACATTCCTGATGGCCATTGAAGGTGGTGGCAAGGAAGGGCGGCAAACGCTGAGCCTGGAGTTTTCGCGCGCCCTTAACGCTACCGGGGCATTCGACAGGGTCGTCAACGGGGCCGGGGTTGTAACGCCTGATGGATTCGAATATCTGTTTGATAATAGATACCTCATGGGACCATCCTGGAATTCGGATGAAGAATTTTCGGTCATATATATTGGCGATTCGCTTCGAACCAGCCTGACCCTGCTCTCCACCTCGCCCGGGCAGTTGCTGCGCCGGTACCTGCCGGTCGATCCGACCGGGCGCGGCCGCACAATTCTCGCCGCCCTGGCCCCGGTTTCGCGCCCGGACAGCCAGGGCGGAGTCTGGGTCACGCGCGATGGCGAACGGGCTCTCATCGTTGCGCGGGCGCGTACGGAAAATTTCGATCTCGACCGGCAGGCCGCCTTGCTGGGCGAGATCAGGCGAATCTTCGCGGCCTTGCCGGGCGCCGATAACCATGCGCTCCTGATCGCCGGTCCACCGGGATTCGCGGTGGCTACCCGCGACCGCATCCAGACGGATGTCCGGATTCTCTCGGGCGTTTCCGTTCTGTTGATTCTGTTGCTGGCCTGGGGCGGGTTTCGACGGCCCATGCTGGTGGTGTTGTTGGGATTGCCCATGGCTATAGGCGTTCTGGCGGGGCTTGCCGCTGTTCAGGCCGTGTTCGGCTTCGTGCATGGGATCACCCTTGCTTTTGGCGCCTGCCTGGTGGGAATAGCGATTGACTATCCGCTGCATGTACTGGCCCACGCCGCCAAGGACGGGAACACGGCGCAATCCGCGCGGACCATCTGGCCGACCCTGGGGCTTAGCGCGATAACCACGGTCGCCGCGTTTGTTCCCTTCATGCTGGCTGATTTCCCGGGACTGGCGCAGGTCGGCCTGTTCGTCGCGGCCGGGCTTGTCGCGGCGGTGCTGTCCGGGCGTTTTCTGTTCCCGCTGTTATGCCCGATTGTCACGCATTTTCCACTGTCCGATAGCTTGATCGAACGCTTCCGTCGACTGGCGCCGAAGCTGCGCTGGCCGTTGATTGTGCTGCCCTTTGTGGCATTGACGGTCCTGGCCTTGCGCTGGGATTCGGTGTGGGAGACCGATCTGCTTGCGCTAAGCCCCATTCCCCGGGATATGGTGATGCTGGACCGCGATTTGAGGTCCGGCCTGGGCGCGCCGGACGTGCGTTATCTGATCGCGGTTCGGGGCAAGAATGCCGAGGAGGTTCTGTTACGCCAGGAAGAATTGCGGCCATTGCTGCTTACGCTGCGCGACGGCGAAGACATTGCCGCCTGGCGCATGGTCGCCGACCTTCTGCCCAGCATCGCCGAGCAGCAACGCCGGCAGGCCGGACTGCCCGACAGCGACGATTTACGCCGCCGGCTAGCCGAGGCGGTTGCGGGCACGGCGTTCAGAAGCGAAGCCTTCGATCCGTTCCTGGCCGATGTGGAGCGCATGCGTACCGCCGCTCCCGTTACATTCGACGCGATGGCGGCGGGCGAGGCCGGGGACCTGGTCGAACCCTGGCTCACTTCGCGTACCGGAGAGTTTACCGGGGTTGTCATGCTTTCGGGCATTGGCGATCCGGCCATGGTCGCCGCCGCGATCGCGGACGCAGGTCTCCCCGGCGCGGAATTCATCGATCTCAAGCATGAAGCCGACCGGTTGGTTCAGTCGTTTCTCGATTCCAGTATCCTGTGGCTACTGGTCTCCCTCCTTGCGGTTCAGATTGTCCTTTATACCGGGCTGCGGCGGGTGAAAGAGGTCGCCAGAGTGATGGGCCCCGTGCTGATTTCCCTGACGGCGACCCTGGGACTGCTGGCAGCGCTCGATATTCCGGTATCGGTGTTCCATGTTTTGTCGCTTATCCTTGTCGCGGGGCTGGGAATGGATTACGGGTTGTTCTTCTCGCGCCATGGCAATGAGGGGACCGTGACCTTTCGCGCCACGATTTTGTGCAACCTGACGACCGCATCCGTATTTTTCGTAATGGCATTTTCGTCGATCCCTATTCTGCATGGCATTGGCCTTACCGTGGCGGTGGGTTCGTTTCTGGCGCTTGTCGCCAACGCCGCCTTTGCCAGATCCGCCGAATGATCGATTGGCCCAACCCCGTTGTTACCGCCATTACCGCCGTCAATTGCCTGGGCGCGGGGCTGGACGCAACCCTCCTGGCGCTGCGTCAGGGATCGTCGGGATTGCGGCCTTGCGATTTCCCCGGTGCTGATTTCAAAACGCATATCGGCAGGGTGGGTGGACTGGAAGACAGTCCCGTGACCGGTGCGCTGGCCCGTTACGATTGCCGCAACAACCGGCTGGCGCGGATGACGCTGGAGGCCGATGGTTTTGCCGATCTGGCGCGCGATTGTATTTCCCGGCATGGCGCGCGACGCGTTGGGCTGGTGTTGGGAACATCGACTTCCGGCATTCAGCAAAGCGAGCGAGCCTTTGCCGAACGCACCGACGGCGGCCTTCCCGATTGGTTCGACTACCGTCACAGTCACGACGTCCACGCCACCACGGAATTCGTCGGCGCGTTGTTGGGAATTGAAGGTCCCTGCATGACCGTTTCCACGGCCTGTTCTTCCAGCGCCAAAGTCTTCGCCGATGCCGCCCAGCTTATCGCCCACGATATTTGCGACGCGGTGGTGGTGGGCGGCGTGGACAGTCTTTGCCTGCTGACCCTGTACGGATTTCGTTCGTTGGAACTGACGGCCTCCGAAGCATGCCGTCCCAATGACGTTGACCGCGCCGGCCTGTCGATTGGCGAGGCCGGCGGCTTCGCACTCCTCGAACGGCCCCTTGGCGCGGCCCAGGCGCTGGCCGTGCTGGAGGGAGTGGGCGAGAGCAGCGATGCCTATCACATGTCCACGCCGCACCCGGAAGGGCTGGGCGCCTTCAATTCGATGCGCGGTGCGTTGGAGATGGCCGGGGTCAGGCCGGGCCAGGTCGATTATATCAATCTGCATGGCACCGGCAGCAAGGTGAACGATGTCGTCGAGTCTCGCGCCGTGATGTCGTTGTTTGGCGGTGAAACGCCCTGCAGTTCGACCAAGGGCTGGACCGGCCATACGCTGGGCGCGGCCGGTATTATCGAAGCGGTTATCGCGGTGCTGGCGATCCGCGAGGGCTTCATGCCGGGTAATCTGTGCATGAACCGACGCGATCCGGAAATCGAAACCAATATCCTGCCCGAGACAAGAACCGCCGAGGTATCCCGGGTGCTCAGCAACTCCTTTGGTTTCGGCGGTAATAATTGCAGCCTCCTGTTCGGGCGTGCCCCATGATGCGGGTCTGGCTCTCCGGGATCGGTATTTCAGCGGCCGGCGTTCCCGATTGGGACAGCGCCCGGGCCATCATTGCCGGCGAACGCGATTTTGAGGCGACTGAATATAGCTACCGGGCGCCGGAGTTGCTCAGCGGGGCCGAACGCAGGCGTTGCCCCGCCAGCGTCAAACTGGCGCTGGACGTGGCGGAACAGGCGCGGATCATGGCCGGGGTCGAGGGCGCGGATTTGGCGGGAGTCTTCGCCAGCATTGCCGGCGACGGCCCCATAGTCACCCGCAGCATGGAGACACTGGCCACTAGCCCGCGGCATATGTCGCCGACTGATTTCCATAACTCGGTCCACAATGCGGCGGTCGGTTATTGGGCCATTGCGGCGGGCAGCCTGCACGGCGCGACCAGCCTGAGCGCGGCCGAGGACAGTTTTGCCATGGCCCTGCTGAAAGGCGCCATGCAGGCGTTGTCGGGCAGTGTTCCCATATTGCTCTGCGCCTACGAAGTGCCGTTTCCCGCGCCGCTCGATATCAAGGCCGGGATTCCCGTGCCCTTTGGAGCCGCGCTGGTGCTGCATGGGGAACCGCCGGCCAACTGCCTGGCCAGCCTGGATATCGCCCTTGAAGCGGGGGAGACAACGCCAAGCCGGCCGTTGAGGGATTTCTGGTCGGGGGTGTTCGATACCAATCCCGCCGCCCGAATTATTCCGATAGCGGAACAAATTGCACTGATGGCGCCCGGCGCAACGAGTGTCGTTCGGGTTGGCGCGGTCGGCTCATCCATGCTGACCGTAACGCTGGCCCGGTGATCGTGGACCGCCACCAGATTGAGGAACTGTTGCCCCATGGGCCGGGCATGGTTCTGCTCGACCGTGTTCTGTCTTGTGACGGCGAGACTATTCTCTGCGCCGCCGACAGCCACCGTAACCCGGATAATCCCTTGCGCCGCAACGGACGGCTGCCGGCCATGGCGGCCATCGAATATGCCGCCCAGGCCGCCGCCCTTCACGGCGCGCTGGGTGGACAGCGGGCGGCCGGGGCCGGGGCGGTTCTGGGCGGGGTGAAGGATGTCAGGGCCACGCCGCAAGACCTTGCCGAAATCGAAGGGACACTGGCGGTGCGCGCGACGCTGCTGCTTGCACAGGATAATGGGGCCGTATACTCCTTCGAGGTTGGCTCGCAATCCGGCGCGGCCCTCGTGGAGGGACGGTTTACCGTCATGTATAAATGAGCGGCAGAAGAGCACTGGTAACCGGCGCCAGCGGCGGCATCGGCGGCGCGATTGCGCGCCGGCTGGCCACCGATGGCTGCCATGTGGTGCTGCACGGTTCGTCGAACCCGGATGCGCTGGAGGCCCTGCGTGGCGAGATCGAACAGGCTGGCGGGACGGCCGAAACCGTCCGTTTCGACTTGCGTGAAAGGGCGGCGGTGGCGGCCGGGATGGAGGCTGTGTTGGCCGATGGCGCGGTGCAGGTCCTGGTTCATAACGCCGGTATTCATGACGATGCGCCGCTGGCCGGCATGGCCGACGAACAGTGGGACCGGGTCATGGATGTTTCGCTGAACGGGTTTTACCGGGTGGCGCGTCCGGTGATTTTGCCGATGATCCGCACGCGCTGGGGCCGCATCGTCTGCATCAGTTCGATCTCGGCCATTATCGGTAATCGCGGCCAAGTCAATTACGCCGCGGCCAAGGCGGGCCTGCATGGCGCGGTCAAGGCGCTGGCGCTGGAATATGCCGACAGGGGGGTGACGGTAAACGCGGTGGCGCCCGGCATCATCCGCGCGCCCGACGGCGTTGTGCCGATCCCAAAAGACAGGCTGGAAGCGCTGGTCCCGATGAAACGCGCGGGGGAGCCGGAAGATGTCGCGGAACTGACCGGTTTCCTGGCCTCCGACAGGGCCGGTTATATCACCGGTCAGATCGTCTCGGTCAGTGGCGGGGCGGCGTAAAAATATACGCCGCCCTCCACCGTTCGAATTCGGATCGTTCTACATCATGGCGGTTTGCTGCAGAATTGCTCTTTCGAGGTTTTGAACCCAACTATTGTAATTCTTGTGGATCGTAGAGCCATCATATTTCAGATTGCTGCTGTCCTTGTAGGCGATCGAGAACAGCTTGGTATCGAAGGTAATGGTCACCACGGCGACATGTGTACGCAGGTTCAACCGTCCCTCGATCGCGCCTGGTCCCGTCTCGACCATCTGCCAGCCTTTCGATATACCGGCCCGCTTGATCGCATAGGCAACCTTGTCGAGCGTTGCGTCCGCCGGCGTCGCCATGTTCGCGGAGTTTACGTTGTAGACCGGTGATCCACCACGGCATGCGCCGAGCGCCAGTCCGGCGACAAGAATAATGACAACCTTGAAAGCTGCTGATTTCATGTTAGCCCCTTTTGGGATGTTGATCTGTTTTATAAATTAATGCGATGCGGGATTTTATCCCTGATTCGCCCAAATTGAAAGGGAAAGGGCTTTCCCGGCAACAACCGGCTGTATGTACCGCCTCAAGCAGGAAAGTGCGCCCTTGGAAAAAAGGCTTGGTTCGGGCCGCACAATTCTTGCCGTTGCCGGCTGCTTCGGGCATAGTCGGGCGCAATATCCACATTGGATGAAGGCTTGTTGTCGATGAGTGCAAAACCCCATGCCGTGGCGCCATTCACGCCCGCGGCGCGTAACAGCGACAAGGCCGGGCGCTTGCGCCTGGTTCGGGTTCGCGACCTGGTGCTGCCGGTTTCAATCGGTATCTATGAGCATGAGAAACAGGCGCCGCAGCGGGTCTGCATCAATGTCGAGCTGAAAGTTCGCGAGGGCGACGGGCCGATCGGCGACGATATTGCGAACGTCCTGTCCTACGAGGATATCGTCAACGGCATCAAAGCGATCGTCGCCGGTGGCCATATCAACCTGGTCGAAACTTTGGCCGAGAGCATCGCCGGATTCTGCCTGGCCGATCCGCGCGTGGCCCTGGCCCGCATCGGCGTCGACAAACTGGACATCGTGCCCGAGGCGGCGTCGGTGGGCGTCGAGATCGAACGGTCGCGGTAAGGGCCGAACCGAATCCTCCTTACAAATTGAATTTGGCCTGTCGCATGTTGCGGCGCTCTGCGCTAGCTTGCGGCAACCGTCGATTCACGCATGCAATTTGAGGAGGACAATATGGACAAGGAACGTTTCGACAAGGGGCTGGCCGTGCGCAAGGATGTGCTGGGCGCGGAGTATGTGGAAAACGCGCTGGCCAAGGCCGACGATTTCAACCGCGAATTCCAGGAAGTGGTGACCGAATATTGCTGGGGCCTGGGCTGGGGCGACGAGACGCTGGACCGCAAAACCCGCAGCATCATCAACCTGTCGATGATCGCCGCCCTCAATCGCATGCATGAGTGGGAGCTGCATTTCCGCGGCGCCATCAAGAACGGCCTGACCCGCGAGGAACTGCGCGCCATTCTGATGCAGATCACCATCTATGCCGGCGTGCCCTGTGGCGTCGAATGCCATCGCATTGCCAAGAAGGTCTTCGCCGAGTTGGACGGCTGATATGCGGAATATCCACAATGTCCAGGTGCTATGGCCGGATTGCGACCCGGCGGGCATCCTGTTCAACGTGAATTATTACCGCTGGATGGACGATGCGGCCTTCTATCTTTTCGAGAAGGCCGGCCTGCCCTGGGACGAGCTGAAGGAAAAGTACGGCGCGCCGGGGGTGCCGCTGGTCAGCTCGCACGCCAATTTTCGCTCGCCCGCGAAGTTCCGGGACAAGCTGACCATTGAGAGCCACGTCTCGGAATGGGGCGCCGGTTCGTTCAAGGTTTCCCACGTATTCCGGATCGGCGAGCGGCTGGCGGCCGAGGGCTGGGAGAAGCGCATCTGGTGCTCGGCGGACCCGGACGACCCGGCGAAGATCACCCCGGCCCTGATCCCCGACGAGGTCAGGAAGGCGCTGGGCGGATGAGCGCCGAGCGGTCTTTCGGCAAGGAGGTTGAGCAACTGCGCCTGGGCGCTGGCGAAATATTCCATGGCGAGGGCATCCTGGCGGTCACCAAGGCGTTGCCGCAGTCGGGTGTGGCCTATTTGGGAGTTCCTGGGACAGTATACTTCACTCACCCACTGTCGATAGTTTAGGTATACTGTCCTCTGAACAGCCACAATGCGGACTGTCTCCCGCGCTTTCCCCGAACGCGTTTTTCAGGCATGAAGCGATCATGAGAATTTTGATAATCGGCGCCATGGGCCTGGTTTTCGCCGCGCCCGCTTTAGCCGGCGACGTGACGCCGGGAGGGCAGTCTCGGCCGCAACCCGAAATCCAGACTCAGCCCCAGCCCCAGACTCGGCCCCAGTCCCAGTCCCAGTCCCAGTCCCAGTCCCAGTCCCAGTCCCAGCAAAGTCCGGCCATCGACATGGACAGGCTCTTGCAGGAACTGCGCGACCTGGATTCCAGCCAAGACAAGGAAGGCGACCACGTAGTCGGTGAACAACTTTGTTAAGGGCGCCGCCATGCCTGATACAAATCAACGAACCTTGATAAAAGAAGATTTCCGAACGATAGAGGTAAAGATCGATCCTGCGGCCATGGGGCGCCTGGGCAAGGCAATGGCTTTCATTTGCGAGGCGGATCACCCGGCGACGGTTGCCCTCAAGGCGGCCGCCGAGAGCGGGTCCGAACGGGGCATCGCGAAGGCCCGCAAGCTGTTTCTTAAAGTGAAGCCGGGAGACCGCCGGGCCGCCTTGACCATGCTCGCCGACTGACCGGCGCAGTGCCGCCCCCTCACCCGCGCTCGTCGAGGGCGAGGCGCAGGGCGAGGGCGATCAGGGCCAGGCCGCTGGCGCGGAAGACCCAGACCAGGGTGTTGGGGTGCGACCGGAACCAGTCCGACAGGGCGCCGGCGAACAGGCCCACCGGGACCTTGACGGCGAAGGTCAGCGCCGAAAACAGCACGCCGAGGGCGAACAGCAGGGCCGACGGGTGCGCCGAGGTCGCCGGCACGAATTGCGGCAGGAAGGCGAAATAGAACAGCACGATCTTGGGATTGGAGAGGTTGGACAGCGCCCCTTCGGAAAACAGCCGGGGCAGGGAGGCGCTGGCGGCGCGGCGCGCGCCGATTGCGTTGCCGCCGGACAGCAGCAGCCGGACGCCGAGATAGAACAGATAGGCCGCGCCGGCATATTTGAGCGCCGAATAGGCCATTTCGGACGCCGCCAGCAGCGCCCCCAGGCCAAGGGTGGCGATGAGTGAATGGCCCAGCAGCCCGGTGCAGACGCCGGCCGCCGTCACCAGCCCCGCCCGCGGGCCCTGGCCGATGCCCCGCGACATCAC
>JADFVY010000109.1 GCA_015222795.1 Pseudomonadota bacterium
CGGCGATGGGTTCGCGCTCATGCGGTCCCATGCCGGCGCGCCAAAGCCACAGCCGCGCCATCGATTCGCCGCGCCGGGAATGGCCCCGGCTGGTGATGCGCCCATCCGATTCGGTTTCGGTGCAGGCGGGCTTGCCGATATCGTGCAGCAGGGCGGCAAGAAAGAGCTGTCGGCGGGCCGCCTCGTCCAGCGCGCGCCAGTCCTCCATCCCGGCCAGCGCGTCGACGACCATGCGCGTATGGGTCCAGACGTCGCCTTCGCCATGCCAGAGCGGGTCCTGCGGGCAGGCGCGAAGGGCCTCGGTCCAGGGAAAGACCCGCTCCAACCCCTCCCAGTCGATTCGCCAACCCGGGCCCGCCGGAACAAAGGCGTCCAGCGGCGTCACGGTTTTTCGTCGTACAGCGACACCCCAGCCGCCAGTCCATTGGGCAGGATCGGCCGATCACGCCAGTGCCCACCGGATGATTGCACCGCGTCCAGGAAGCTCTTGCGGATGAATTTCCAGCGGCCGGTGACGGCGCCGTCCTCTTCCGCCTTTATATAGAGCCCTTCCATTTCGTTCGACATGTCGGTCTGGGCGCGGACCATGCCGGAATCCTGGCCCCGCGCCGCCACCGCGTCGTCCAGCGCCTCGGCCCAGCGGGTCGTCTTGTAAAGCGAAGGCCCGATCAGCCCGGTCATGTCGGCAAGCCGCGCCAACCTGCCCTCGCGCAGCACTGGAACGGACATCACCGGCCCGCCGGCCAACAGGCAGCGGCGTTCCAGCGTGGACAGAAAAACCCCGCTCTCCTTGTCCAGCAGGTCGAACTCCATGAAATAGTGCGGCAGCGCATCGTAGAAAACCGTATGCTTGGCATGGAGCCATTCGCCATACATTACATAACGCGCGCCGATCCGGCCCCAGAGCGCGTCGCGATGGGCCGCCGCCCAGGCCTTCAGCGGCGCGAAATGCGCCTCGCGCGCGCCGCCGGTCAGGTAATGACCACGGCTTTGCAGCAGCAACCCACCGTCGCCCGCGAAGCTGATCGCCGAATTGGCGCCGTCGAGCTTCTCCTCGATCACCAGATGGCGGCCGACCAACTCGTCAAAGGGAATCGCATTCAGATCCTCGTCGCCCGGCTGCAGGCGCGAGCCCTCGATATGATGGGTGCGGGGAAATTTGCGGATTTGTTCCATCGCGCTACAGGCTCGCCATGCAGACCATGTGCCCGGGGACATATTCCACCGACACCCGCCGCGCCCCGGCCTCGACGAACAGCGCCGACAGGGAGCTGGCATCGAACAGGCGGATATGTTCGGGATTGTCGTCCGCCTTCGAGGGCGCCGAGGCGATGACGAAACGGCGGCCCACGCGGACCGCCTCACGCGCCACGGCCAGCGGGTCCTCGACATGTTCCAGCACTTCCAGCACCGTCACGGCATCGAACTCGTTATCCCCGAATTCCATCGCGGCTCCATCCATGGCGCGGGCCCACAGGCCGGCGCGGCCGCCCCGGCGCACCGCCTCGATATGATCAATACGGGTCTGGTCCCGGTCGATTGCGGCGACGGGCAGCGCGGGGAAGCTGTCCAGCAACGGCCAGAGAAACACGCCGCGTCCGCTGCCCACATCCAGCAGACTTTCCGGGGCCAGCCCATGCAGCATGCCAATAACAGCCCGCACGCGCGGCAGTTCCGCCGAGCGCTTGAAGCGGTGCAGCTTCAGCCCCGCGGCACGTCCGGCCTCGACCAGCGCAGCCTCGTCACCGTCCTCATCGGGCAGCATGCCGCGCGCATAGGCGGCGGCGAGTTCAGTATAGTAGACGTCGTCCATGGCCCTGCATGCCCTCGCCAAGCGCGGGCGTCAACAGCGAGCCCGCTTTACGCCTTCTCTTCTTCCACCTTCCTGGGCGGCATGTGAACGCGGATGTTCAACTCGCGCAGGCGTTCGGGCTCGATTTCGGCCGGGGCCTGCATCATTAAATCCTCGGCCCGCTGGTTCATCGGGAAGGCCACGACTTCGCGGATGTTGGGCTCGTCGGCCAGCAGCATGACGATGCGGTCGATGCCAGGCGCCGAACCACCATGGGGCGGGGCGCCGAACTTCAGCGCGTTCAGCATGCCGCCAAAGCGGTCTTCCACGACCTCGGGCCCGTAACCGGCGATGCCGAAGGCCTTGTACATGATCTCCGGCAGATGGTTCCGGATCGCGCCCGACGACAGCTCGACACCGTTGCAGACGATGTCGTACTGCCAGGCCTTGATCTCCAGCGGGTCCATGGTCTCCAGCGCCTCCATCCCGCCCTGGGGCATCGAGAAGGGGTTATGACTGAACTCTATTCTGCCGGTCGCCTCGTCCAGCTCGAACATCGGGAAGTCGACGATCCAGCAGAATTTGAAGACGTTCTTCTCGATCAGGTCCAGATCCTCGCCCAACCTGGTGCGCACCGTGCCGGCAAAAGTAGCCGCGGCGGCGGGTTTGTCGCAGGCAAAGAACACCGCGTCGCCGGGCTTGGCGCCGGTGATCTCGGCGATCTGCCGCAGGCGCTCCTCGTCGATATTCTTGGCGATCGGGCCCTTGCCGCTGCCATCGGGCTCGTAAATGATATAGCCGAGCCCGCCGGCGCCTTCCGAGCGCGCCCAGTCGTTCAGCTTGTCGAAGAAGCTGCGCGGGTTGCCGCCGGTTCCGGGCGCCGGAATCGCCTTGACCACCGAGCCACCATCGATGCCCTTGGCGAACAGCCCGAAGGAGGAGCCGCGGAAGGCCTCGGTCACGTCGGTGATGATCAGCGGGTTGCGCAGGTCCGGCTTGTCGGAGCCGTACTTTTCCATTGCCTCGGCAAAGGGAATGCGCGGGAACGGCGCGGGCACCACGGTGCGCCCCTCGGCGAATTCCTCGAACACCCCATGCAGCACGGGCTCCAGCACGGCGAAGACATCGTCCTGATTGACGAAGGACATCTCCAGATCGAGCTGATAGAACTCGCCCGGCGAGCGGTCGGCGCGGGCGTCCTCGTCGCGGAAACAGGGCGCGATCTGGAAATAGCGGTCGAAGCCGGCCACCATCAGCAGCTGCTTGAACTGTTGCGGCGCCTGCGGCAGGGCGTAGAACTTGCCCGGATGGATGCGGCTGGGCACCAGATAATCGCGCGCGCCCTCGGGCGACGAGGCGGTCAGGATCGGTGTCTGGAACTCGGTGAAGCCCTGCTCCATCATACGCAGGCGGATCGACTGGATCACCTTCGCGCGCAACATGATGTTGGCCTGCATCTCGGCCCGGCGCAAATCGAGATAGCGGTAACGCAGGCGGATATCCTCGGGGTATCCCGCATCCTGGTTGACCGGCATGGGCAGCGGGTCGGCCACCGACAGCACCTCGATTTCGGCCGCCACGACCTCGACCGCGCCGGTCGGCAGTTTCGGATTGACGGTATCCTCGGTGCGCGCGACGACCTCGCCGGTGACGCGGATCACCGACTCGTTGCTGACGCCCTCGGCGATGGCAAACAGCGGGCTGGAGATATCCAGCACCACCTGGGTCAGCCCGTAATGGTCGCGCAAATCGATGAACAGCAAATTGCCGTGGTCGCGCTTGACATGGACCCAGCCGGAAAGCCGGACGGTCTGGCCGACATCATCGAGGCGCAGCGCCCCGCAGGTATGGGTGCGATAATCGTGCATTCGTTTTAGCCTAATTTGGAAACCGGAATTGGACGGGAAAGGCCACGGATTGGGCCGCCTTGTCAAGGGCGGGGTCGGTTTTACCGGCGCAAAAGAAACCTGGACCACAGAGACACCGAGACACAGTGGTCAACCTTTGATCGACCGGGCCGGGCAACAATTCCCCCTTCGAGACTTCCCCGAACCGCAAAATGGATGTAACACTCGCCCGCATGCCTATCAAACCAATCACCGACACCGCCCGCCTCGCCGAATTCTGCGCCCGGCTTTCCTCCGCCGAGTATGTCACGGTCGACACCGAGTTCATGCGCGAGAGCACCTTCTGGCCGATCCTCTGCCTGGTGCAGGTCGCCGGACCCGACGAGGCCGAATGCATCGACGCGCTGGCGCCGGATATAGACCTGACCCCGCTATACGAGCTGATGGCCGACGAGAGCGTGCTGAAGGTCTTCCATGCCGGGCGCCAGGACCTGGAGATCTTCTATCATGCCATGGGCAAGGTGCCGCATCCGGTGTTCGACAGCCAGCTTGCCGCCATGGTCTGCGGCCTGGGCGACCAGATCGGTTATGAGAACCTGCTGGCCCAGACCATCGGGGTTTCCGTCGACAAGTCATCGCGCTTCACCGACTGGTCGCGCCGGCCGCTGTCTGACAAGCAGCTCGACTATGCCATGGGCGACGTGACCCATCTGCGCCCGGTCTACGAGAAGCTGGCCAAGCGCATGGCGGATTCGGGCCGTGCTCACTGGCTGGACGAGGAAATGGCGGTGCTGTGCGCGCCCGGGACTTACAAGGCCGACCCGGAAGAGGCCTGGCGGCGCATCAAGGGCCGCGGCGGCAAGGGCAAGCGATACCATGCCATCCTGATCGAGGTGGCGGCATGGCGCGAGCGCGAAGCCCAGCGCCGCGATATTCCGCGCAACCGCATGCTGCGCGACGAAGCGATCCAGGAGATCGCCAGCAGCGCCCCGCTGAAGGCCGAGACGCTGGGCCATGTGCGCGGCATCTCGTCGAAGATGGCCGAGGGCTCGTCGGGCGAGGGCATCCTCAAGGCGATCCAGGACGGCATCGACCGTCCCGAGCACAGCCTGCCCGCGCCGCCGGAACGCGCCGAACGCCTGCCCCCGGGCCTGGGCCCGCTGACCGACCTCTTGAAAGTGCTACTGAAGCTGAACTGCGAAAAGCAGAACGTGGCCTCCAGGCTGATCGCCAGCGGCGACGACCTGGAACGCATCGCGGCCGACGACGAGGCCGACGTGCGCGCCATGAAAGGCTGGCGGCGGGAAATTTTCGGCGAGGACGCGCTGGCCCTGAAGGCCGGCAAGCTGGCGCTGGCCGCCGACGGCAAGAAGATCGAGGTGATCGAGCTGGAATAACGGCTGGGCGCAGCCTTCAAACCGTCCCGAAAAACACGCCGATACAGACATCATGCCAGTTCGGGCCGCCGCCCTTTCGGTGGAAACCCACATGGCCGCCACTGGAGGACAGCAGCGGGGTAAGGTGCGGGTTGCCTTCCCAGTCCACGGCGCGGTAGCTCGCGGCCGGGATCCAGGGGTCGTTGGCGGCGTGGATCAACAGGGTTGGCATCGCAAGGCCTGGCAAAACCCGTGTGGCGGAACATTCGGCGTAATAGTTGCCGGCCGTGCCGAAGCCGTTGGCGGGGGCCACCAGGCGGTCGTCGAAATCCCAGATCGTCCGGACCGTGGCCAGCGCCGCCCGTTCCCGCTCGTCCAGCACCGCGCCGCCCCAGTCCCCCTTCATACGGTCGATGAGATAGCGTTGATAGACGATGTTCCTGGGTTCGAGAATTCGCCTCGAACATTCCGCCAGATCGATCGGCGCCGACACGGTGACTGCCGCGCGGACAGAGAAGGCGCCGGAGTGATGAGCGAGGAAGTTCAGCAGGATGGAGCCACCCAGCGAATAGCCCGCCAGCACCACGCCGTCGCGCAGCAAGACCGGGTCGAGCGCTGACAGCGCGGCGGCGATGTCCTGCCCGCGCCCGGCATGGTAACGCTGGCTACAACTGGCCGCCGACGGCCCCGCCCCGCGCATGTTCAGCCGCAGCACCGGATAACCCAGCCCGACCAGATACCGGGCTGTGTTGACCATGTAGCTGGAGCTCTCGCAGCCGGTCAGCCCGTGGATCAGCACCGCCAGCGGCCGGCCCGGTTCACCCTCGTTGAACAGCGCCATCAGCCGGTCGCCACTGCCGTCGCCCGTGTCGAGCATCAATCGCGCGCCGGGGAAATCGAACCTCGCCCCCAGCCGCCGCAGGATGTTATTGCGCAGGGTCTGCAAATCGCCGCCCCACCACGGCGCGCGGGGGCGGAAGGCCGGGAAGGCCATGCCCGCCTGTGTGCCTTTATCGGGCAAGCCAGTCCCTCACGATGGCGATCTGGCCGGCGGGCATCAGCGACGGCGCGTGGCCGCAGCCGGGGATATCCACCGCCTCGCAGCCCGGACCGCTGGTCTTCATGCGTTCCACGGTTTCCGGCAGCAGCAGGTCGGACTCGGCCCCGCGCAACACCAGCACCGGGCATTTGACCTGGTCCCAGATGTCCCACATTTCAACGTCCGACGGCTCCTCGGGGCTGAACGCGGCCTTTGCGATTCCGGGGTCGTAGGCCAGCCCGATGCCGCCGTCCTCCAGCTTCCTCGCATTATGGGTCGCCAGATGGCGCCACTCCTCGTCGCTCAACGGGCCAAAGCTGGCATGGATTTGCCTGATATGGGCCTCCAGCTCGTCAACATCCGCGAAATGGGGGTCGGTCCCGACATAGCCGCGGATACGCCCCAGGAAGGATTTGGGAATGAAGGGGCCGATATCGTTCAGCACCAGCCGCCGGATGGGGCTGTTGGGCCGCGCCGCCAGCATCATGCCCATCAGCCCGCCCATGGAAGTGCCGACCCAGTCCACAGCCTCCACATCCAGCCGGGCCAGCAGGGCGGCCGCGTCGGCCAGATATTGCGCATAGCCATAACCGGTATAATCCGCCAGCCAATCGCTCATTCCCCGTCCGACCACGTCCATCGAGGCGACGCGGTAGCGGTCTTCCATGGCGGCGGCCAGCGCGTCGAAATCGCGGGCGTTACGCGTCATGCCGTGAACGCAGACCAGCGTCGGCTTGCCCGCCCCCGCGCCCCATTCGGTATAGGCGACCTTATGGAAACCCCGGGGACCGAGGCCGCGAAGATATTTCTGCATCATTGGCATTGTCTGCGATTCTCCGTGCCAGTTGTGCGCCGAACGGGTATTGAAGTCGCCGGGGGCCGGTTTGGCAACCGCCATTGCCGGATTGGGGGAAATTTATGACGGATCGCGGGCGCGGCATACTGTTGGTTTTGACCGCCACCATCCTGTGGGGGGCGGAACCATTGTGGGTGCGCCTGGTCAGCGCCGACGAATGGCAGGTCCTGTTCTGGAGCGGCGCGCTGATGACGGTCGTGATGGTCGCCTGGGTGGCCTGGGAACATGGCCGTAACTTCCTGCGCAGCATCCTGGACACCGGGTGGCCCGGACTGATCGCGCTAACCTCCATGACGCTGGCCTATAGCGGCTATATCCTGTCGCTGAACCGCACGACGGTGGCCAACACGGTGGTATTGCTGGCCATCGCGCCCCTGATTGCCGCGCTGCTGGGCCGGGTTTTCCTGGGCGAGCATCTGCGCCGGCGCACCTGGCTGGCGATGTTCCTGGCCTTCGGCGGGGTGCTGACCATGGTCTCCGGCTCGCTGGGCAGCGTCCAGTTGGAGGGCGACCTGTTCGCGCTGTCGACGGGGGTCTGCTTCGCGGTCAATATCGTCGCCTTGCGATCCGCCCCGCTGCGCGACGGCAAGCCGGTGGACATGATGCCGTCCAACGCCATGGCCGGAATCGTCATCGCGGTTATCGCCATGTTTTTGACAGACCCCCTGGCCGTGGCCAGCGCGGACATCCCCTATCTCATGCTTATCGGGCTGGTCGCCATGGGACTGGGCACCTGGATGTTCACCCGCGGCGTACGCCATTTACAGTCCGCCGAGGCGGGATTGCTCTGCCTGGGGGAAGCGGTGGTAGGACCGGTCCTGGTCTGGGCCTTCATTGGCGAGGAACCCACGCGGATGGCTATGCTGGGCGCGGCGATCATCCTGACCGCGCTGATCTACGACACCATGCCCGAACGGCGGGTGGCGGAGTAAGAGTCTGCCCCGGTTCCGGGACACTCAGAATGATTTCCTGGTCCCTGTACCCGGGACTATGCTGAAATATTCCGAATCTTCGATGTTCTCGCACTGGCTCGGGTCGGGCCTCCAGGAAACCGCCAGCGCCACCGCCCGCCATTTACCTTCCGTGACCATCCAGCCAAGTTGTCGTTCGGCCTCGTCCAGGGGCAGGTGTCCATGGACCGCAATGAGCGACCAGATATAGGCCTTGTATAAGTCGTGCGCGAAGGGGCTGGGCGGATCCCCGGAAGACTGCGAGTGGAGCCGCGCGATTTCAGCTTGCGCCTCGGGACGGCCCCTGTTCGCCGCAATGCAGATCCATTTTCGGCGTTCCGCGTTTGTAGTCGCCTGCCGGTAGGCAAGGAACGCCGCCCTGGCGTCCCCGGCCCGGGCCGCCGCCAGCACTTCCTCCGGCCCGTAGTCGGGCTGCGCAACCTGAGGGATGCTGTAATATTCCGAATCCTTCATGTATTCACATTTGTTCGGGTCGGGCGTCCAGGCATAGGCCAGCGTCCTCACCCGCCATAGTTCAACGTTCGGGAAAAACGACTTGAGTTTTTCTTCCAATTCGTCGAGGGGTTGGCGTCTATGGGCCGCAATGACCGACCAGACGCAGTATCTGAAACCGTCTCGCGCGAAGGGGGTGGATGGATCCCCGGGAGTCGGCCAGTGGAGGCGTGCGATTTTGGCTTGCGCCTCGGATAGGTCCCTGTTCGCCGCAATGCAAATCCATTTTCGGCGTTCCGCGTCCGTTGTCGCCTGGCGGTAAGCGAGAAGCGCCGCTCTGGCGTCCCCGGCCTGGGCCGCCACCAGCACTTCCTCCTGCGCAGGGGAGCCACCGGGCTCCAGTTGCTCCAGCGCCCACTCGGTGCAGCCAGCCAGAGCCACCGCTAACGCGATCACCAGCAACCTGAGGATACGCCACATCTGGAACCTGCGCGCCTTGAACCCGCGAATTGGTTTGGATAGCCTGCATAAGGCTCACATCCGCGCATCGGGCGCATTGACGTGGATCAGACGCGTCGATAAATGCTCTAATTCCTCAGCACCGGCCGGAAGGGCGGAGAATTTACGGTAACGAAGGTATCCGAGGAGAACCCGTTGAACCGGGTTGCCATGGAGTTCGAGTAGGCGCCGATCTGGCCGAATTCGATCCAGTCGCCCTCGCCCGCATCCGCCGGCAGCGCGACTTTATGGGGCAAAAGATCGGTCGAATCGCAGGTCGGGCCGAATATGGTGAATTCCACCATGCCCGGCGCCACGCCGCCGCCCGGGCGGATCAGCCGGGCCGGCAGTTGCACGCCGGCGGCCGCCGGTTCCGACATGCTGTGGAAGATACCGTCATTGATATAGAGCGCATCGCCCTTGCGCAGCTGGATCTGGACCACCAGCGACATCGCGTCGGCGACCAGCGCGCGGCCCGGCTCGCACATGACGATACAGTCGGGTCCGATCGGCATCGTGGCCAGGCGCTCGCGAATGATGGCGAAGAAATCCTCCAACGGCGGCACGTCATGGTTCGAATAGGCCGCCGGGAAACCGCCGCCGACGTCAAGATAACCGATCGGCACGCCGGCCGCGCCGATCACCTGGGCGGCGATGTCCAGCGCCGTGGACCAGGCCGCCGGTTCGCCGCATTGCGAGCCCACATGAAAGGCCAGGCCGGTTTCCAGCCCCGCCTCATGCACGGCGCGCAGAAGTTCCACCGCTTCGGCCGGGGCCGCGCCGAATTTGTCGGACAGTTCGAACAGCGCGTTGCCGCCCGGCGTCGACAGCCGAACCAGCACAGCGATATCGCGCCGCTCCACGGCCTCGAGTATCTTGGTCAGCTCGTCGGCATGATCGATCACGTAATGGCGCACATCGTAGACCTTGGCCGCCGACAACAGCGCCGCGCGCGATTTCACCGGATGCATGAAATAGGCTTCGGCCCTGGGATGCGCCTCGCGCACCTGCGCGATTTCAGGCAGCGACGCGGTGTCGAAATGCTCGATTCCCGCCTCAAACAAATGATGCAGCACGGCCGGGTGCGGATTGCACTTCACCGCATACATGACGCGCCCCGGGAATCCGTCGACAAACCGCCGGGCATTATCGGCCAGCACATGCGGCCGCAGGCAATAGATCGGATAGCTGGGCTCCAGCGCCGAAATCATTTCATCGGCGTCGGCGAACCGGCGCATCGACGGCTCGCGAACGCGCGCCGTCGCGCCGGAATCCAGCGGTGAATGTAAATCTGGTGTCTTGTACATAGCCATATTCCCGATCCGGACCAGAGGTTAAAACGATATCCTCCCCCGTGGGATCGCGCGTTATGCAAGCCGCGTCGTACTCCCGATAGTCTGGCCGAAGACGGCCATCTACGCTGTATGATTGTAGTTCACAAGCCCTAATTTCCGATTAATGAAAATAGTGAACCCGGACAGGCTACGCTCTTCCACCTCGCCCGTGCTATGCTGGCTCCATGACCTCTGAACAGCACCGAAAACCCCGCCGTTGGCCGCGCCTGGCGGCGCGGATAATTGGCATACCGCTGCTGGTTGGCGGCGCGGTACTGATTGTCTGGGCTTGGTCCACCCTGCCGAAGACCAGCGGCGAGGTGTCTCTGGCGGGACTGGCCGGCGAGGTTGAAATTTTCCGGGACGAAAACGGCGTGCCCCATATCTTCGCCGACACCGCCAACGACGCCTATTTCGGGCTGGGTTACGTCCATGCCCAGGACCGGCTGTGGCAGATGGAATTCACCCGCCGGCTGGGCGCCGGGCGGCTGGCGGAAGTCACCGGCGAGGCGGGCCTGGGGGCCGACAAGTTCCTGCGGACGCTGGGCCTGTACCGCCAGGCCGAAGTTGCGGCGACGCGCCTGTCGCCGAAAACTCGCGCGGTGCTGGAAGCCTATGCAGCCGGGGTCAATGCCTGGCTGGACAACCGCACGGCCTCGCTGCCGCCGGAGTTCCTGCTGCTCAACCACGACCCGGAACCCTGGCGCATCACCGACAGCATCGTCTGGGGCCATCTGCTGGCCTATCAACTGTCGACCAACTGGCATGGCGAGCTATATCGCGCCGGGCTGATCCGCAACATGGATCCCGCACGGGTGGCCGAACTATGGCCCGGAGATCCGCCGGACTCGCCGATCACGCTCGACGCCGCGCGGCGCACGGCGCAGCTGGATATTGAAGGATTGCTGGCGGCGGTCCCGCCCGAATTGCGCTCCCACAGCGCCTCGAACGCCTGGGTGCTGTCGGGGGCGCGCAGCACCACCGGCGCGCCGATCCTGGCCAACGACCCGCATCTCGGTTTCACCGCGCCCAACACCTGGTATCTGGCGCGCGTCGTGTCGCCGGAACTGAGCGTTACCGGCGCCACCCCGCCCGGCGTGCCCTTCACCATTCTCGGCCATAACGGCCATGTCGCCTGGGGCATGACCAGCACCGGCGGCGATACCCAGGACTTGTTCGTCGAGACCGTGGACCCCCGGGACCCGTCGCAATATCTGACCCCCGACGGCCCCCTGCCCTTCGAAACCCGCACGGAAATCATCAAGGTCAATGGAGGCGAGGATGTTGTGCTTACCCTGCGCGCCACCCGCCATGGCGCGGTGATCTCCGACGTGCTGGGGGATAGCAAGGGGCTGGCCGGCAAGACCGCAATCATCGCGCTGGCCTCGGCCTCCGACGGGCCGGGCAACCGGACCATCGAGGCGCTGGCCACCATGCCCCGCGCGCGCAACGCCGCGGAGTTCGAACGCAACGCAAGCGACTTCCAGGCCCCGCTGGTCAATATTTTCTTCGCCGACAAGGATGGCGCCATCGGCTTCGTCACGCCGGGCATTGTGCCGATCCGCCGCAACGGCGAAGGGCGTTATCCGGTGGACGGCGCGTCGGGCGACTATGACTGGATCGGCTTCGTGCCCGAGGCCGACATGCCGCGCATCGCCAATCCGGCCGCCGGCGTTGTGGTGAACGCCAACAACCGGCTGGTCGGCCCCGACTATCC
>JADFVY010000110.1 GCA_015222795.1 Pseudomonadota bacterium
GCTCCGCTTGTGGTGCAAACACCACCGCGCGAAACGCGCCTGACCAACGGTCAAGGGAAGCCGGTCAAATGGGTCTTTATTAACGCTCCTTGGTATAAAGCTGGCGCGCCCCGAAGATAGCGGTTCCGACCCGAACCAGGGTCGCGCCGAAGGCAATGGCGACCTGATAATCGCTGCTCATACCCATGCTCAGTTCCGTAAGCCCGTTGCGATGTGCAATCTCGCGCAGCAGCGCGAAATGAAGCGACGGCTCTTCCTCAATCGGAGGAATGCACATCAACCCTTTGACGGGTAACTCTAAATCCTTGCGGCAGATTTCGATAAAAACATCGGCGTCCTCGGGCATTACGCCTGCCTTCTGTGGTTCGGCGCCGGTGTTGACCTGAATGAAGCAGTCCGGCGCGCGGCCGGCCTTCTGCCCCTCCTTGGCAATCTCACGCGCCAGCTTGGGCCGATCCACCGTTTCGATCACATCAAACAGTTCCAGCGCCTGGCGAACCTTGTTGGTCTGCAAGGGCCCGATCAGATGAAGCCTGATATCCGGAAATTCCTCGCGCAATCCGGGCCATTTACCCGCCGCCTCCTGAACCCGGTTTTCCCCGAACAGCCGCTGGCCGGCCTGCAATACAGGCCGTATCCACGCCGCGTCGTGGGTTTTGCTGACGGCAACCAGGCCAATATCGCCCGGCGCGCGGCCCGCCTCCCTTGCGGCCAAGGCGATATCGTCTAGGACGGCGTGAAGGTTTGCGGCGGTATCGTCCATGGTTATGTCCTGCCTGTTCAACGGTGGACCGGAGCCTAGAGCATCATCCGATCCATTGGAATCGCTTATGCGATCCAATGGATCGGATAAAGATGCTCTATCTACTTAAAATGGCGAGCAATTTTATCCGACCGTATTGAACCAAACCGGTTCGATACGATCGGATATTGCTCTAGCAAACCTCCCCATGCTCACAAAGTCGTGAACGGCCAAGACAACGAGAATACTCGTATACGCCTAAATATAAGCATATGGTGCTATTATAGCATGCAGTACGAAAGGCTATGTTTTGGTCGAACTGACCCTACTCGAAAGGGCCCACAGCCTTAAGGCGGCCGGCCATGGTACCCGAGCCGAGTCAGTCTGCCGCAAGTTTCTTACCGCACACCCCGAGAATCCCGATGCGCTCTGGCTGCTCGGCGCGTTGTGCTACGAGTCCGGCCGTTGTAAAGAGGCGCAGACCGTTCTTAGCCGGGCGATCGGGGCGGCGGCGGTGGCGGGCCGGACATTGCCGCTCGACTGGACGCTGTCACTGGGCTCTGTCCAGCAGCAGTGTGGTGAACACAGCCGGGCGCTGGGAACCTTCGCGGGTGCGGCCAAGGATCACCCTGATTCCGGGGAGGCGCATTTTTGCCTGGCGAGCGCCCTTCAGTCACTAGACCGCGCGGAAGAGGCGATCGCGAAGTACCGGATCGCCCTGGACCTCGATCCCCACAATGCGCCGGCCGCCAACAATCTCGGCGTCCTGTTGCGCGATCGCGGGCAGCTGGGCAACGCGGAGAGAGCTTTCCGCCGCGCCTTGCAAATACGGCCGCGATTTGGCGATGCCCTGATAAATTACGGTGGCCTGCTGCAAAAGGCCGGCAGATTCAGTCATGCGCAACAGATCCTGGACCAGGCCGCCAGGGAGTCGCCCGAGGACCCGGATTTAGAGCGTGTCCTGGCGCAGAATGAAATCTATCTCGGCGAAACCGCCGTCGCCGCGAGCAGGCTTGAGGCCGCGCTGCGGCGGCACGGGGACAATCCGGGTCTGCTTTCACAGCTCGCCTCGGTCCGCCTCTTTCAGGGCCGGCGGGACGATGCCATTGCACTCTGCACCAGGGCGCTGATGCTCGACAGGTCTTGCGCGGCCGCGCATTTCTATCTTGCCGGCGCGCAGCATGATCTGGACGATTCATCGATATTGGAAGAAATCAAATGTGCCCTGAAGGCGCCGGAGATAACCGAGGGCGACCAGGCATTGCTGTATTTCGCGGGCGCGGACCGGTTGGATGCTGCCAGGGATTACGGCGAGGCGTTTTCCTGGTATCGGCGGGGCAATGAAGTGCGGAGCCAGATGCTCGCCGCGCAGGGCATGGATTACGACCCGGCCCGCCATGATGCAGTGGTGGACCGGACAATGGCCTCGTTCACCCATGCGGCATTCACCGGCGATGGCGGCGACCCCCGGTCGCGGCGGCCGGTTTTCATCGTCGGCATGCCGAGGTCGGGAACGTCGCTGGTTGAGCAGATTCTTTCGAGCCACGCCGACGTGGCCGGCGCTGGCGAGTTGGCACTGGTCGGGGAAGAGGCCGCCCGCCTGTCCATGGCCGCGGATTATCCCCGGCTTCGACCCGCCACGGCCACCCTGCGGCGGTTTGCCGACCGTTACATTGCTAAACTGGCGCGGATCGGGCCGGGAAAGCGGTATACAACAGACAAGAAGCCCACGAATTTTATGCATCTTGGGTTAATCGCCCTGGCCTTCCCGGATGCCCTCGTCATTCATTGCAGGCGCGACCGCCGCGATGTCGCGCTTTCCTGTTACTTCCAGAATTTTGCCGGCCCTGGACAATCGTTCAGCTACGACATGGAAAATCTGGAGCATTTTCATGACGCCTACCTCCGCATCATGGCGCATTGGGCGGAGGTTCTGCCGCTCAGGACGACCGAGGTCCACTACGAGGCAATGATCGCAGACCAGGAAGCGGAAACCCGGCGTCTGTTGGCGTTTCTGGAACTGGACTGGGATCCGGCCTGCCTCGATTTCCACCGCAACCGTCGGCCCGTTATCACCGCCAGCCACACACAGGTGCGACAGCCGATCTATTCAGGGTCGGTCGGGCGCTGGCGCAATTATGCGCAAGAGTCGGCGTTTGTGGCGGCGCAATAGGGCTGCCCCGTCGCATTCTACAAAATATTTCTTGCCGTGCGCGGCGCGCGCTGCATATTGACCCCATGGCAATAGCACAGAACAAATTGGCGTCGGCATGGGACGCCCATCAGAAGGGCAAACTACCGGCGGCGGAAAAGCAATATCGGGCGGTTATTCGTAGCCAGCCTAAAAATCCGGATGCCCTTTATCTTCTCGGCATGCTTTGTTTCGATACCGAGCGTTGGGAAATGTCCGCGGGTTTCATCGAGCGCGCGATTCGCGCGGCCGGGGCAGCAAAGCGCAAGGTAGACCCGGAGTGGCGGTTGGCCTGCGGCTCGGCCTGGCAGCGGGCTGACGAGCAGGAAAAAGCGCTGGCCCATTTCGACAAAACGCTGGAGGACGCGCCGGAATCATTGGATGCGCTGTTTTGCCGCGGCACCGCCTTGCAGTCGCTGGAGCGGCTGGAAGAAGCAACTGAGGCCTATAAGGTGACCCTCGACCGCGATCCGCATCATGTGGAGGCCGCCTACAATATAGGCATCACTCTGCGCGACGACAAAAAGCCGGAAATCGCGATGAAGGCCCTGCAGAAGACGATCCTGCTAAAGCCCGACCATGCCGAGGCCTACGAGGCGCTGGCCCCGGTGATGGAGGATCTGGGTTGGCGCGAGGATGCGCTGGAAATATACAGGCGCGCCATCGAGTTGCAGCCTGACAAGATAAAACTGATCACCTCCTACAGCCGCGCCCTGACGACCGCCAACAAGGTGGAGGAAGCCGAGACGGTTCTGAAACCGCTGCTGGAGAAATATCCGGATGCGCCGTTTCTGCAGGCGCAGTTCGCGTCGGTCCGGCTGTATCAGGGCGACCGCGAGACGGCGGCAAAAATCGCCAGCGGGATTGTCGAGAGATTTCCCAAAACGGCTGGTGTGCACTACACGCTTGCCCAATCGGAACGCGAGGGAGACCACGAAGCAAGGATCGCGCAAATCAAAACGGTTCTGGCCGATGGCGAAAAAGAAAAAGAGGCCGAATCGGCTCTGGAATTCGCCCTCGCCACGCGTTACGAGGCGCTGAAGAAACATGAGGAAGCGTTCGGTCATTACGTCCGCGCGAACGCCAGGAAACGCGAGGCGCTAGAGGACCGCGGCGTCGTCTATAAGCGCGAAGCCTTGGACGCCCGCGGTAACCAGCTGAAAAAAGTCTACCCCGAACCGGAAATCTTCGAGGGGCCAACGGGCAGCGATTCAGAAATGCCGGTTTTCATTGTCGGCATGCCGCGTTCCGGCACATCGCTGACCGAGCAGATTCTGGCGAGCCACCCGCAAATGGCCGGCGCCGGCGAGCTATCGGCAATTGGCAACGCGATCAAGCGCTTGCGCGATACGCTGGGTTACCCACGCAACCCGCCGACCGAGAAGGCGCTGAAGGTAATTGCCCAACTCTATCTCCAGCGACTGCGCGAAGTCGACGCAAATGCCCTGCGCGTAACCGACAAGATGCCCGGAAACTTCAACCATCTGGGCCTGATTACCCGCATTTTCCCTAAGGCAAAAATCATCCATTGCCGGCGCAATCCGATTGATAACTGCCTGTCCTGTTTTATTCAGAATTTCGGCGCCGAGGGGCTGTCCTGGTCGTTCGACCTGGAAGACGCCGCCCACCAGTATCGCGACTACCACCGGCTAATGGCCCATTGGCGCGAGATTCTGCCGCCAGGCCGAATGCTGGAAATCGATTACGAGGAAACAGTGGCGGACCTGGAGGGTCAGGCGCGCAAACTGGTCGATTTCGTTGGCATGGAGTGGGACGATGCCTGCCTCTCGTTCCATGAAAACAAACGGGCGGTGGTGACCGCAAGCCACGATCAGGTTCGTCGGCCGATCTACAATACGTCAGTCGGGCGCTGGAAAAAATATGGCCCGCTGGTAATGCCACTGGTCGATGCCCTGTCGGACTTTGTGGACGAGTCCGGAAAAACCGCGATCTAACGGATTATGCCCGCGCCGAAATCGACCTTTCTGGAAACCGCCGCCGGGTTTTTGCGCCAAAACAATCTTCCCGCGGCCGAGACTGCCTGCCGGAATGCTTTAACAGCAGCCCCGGACGACCCCGACGCGCTAGCCCTGCTTGGAGATATCTGCATGCGGAGCGGTCGCGCAAACCGGGCCGCGAAACAGTATCGCCGGGCCATCGACGCCACCAAAAACAGGGAGCAACCCGTCAAGCCACCGCTGCTTGTCGCTCTGGGTGGCGCCCTGCAGGCCAATGGCGATGCGCGCGGCGCGCTGGCCGTGCTTAATGAGGCGCTGGAGGCAGACCACGACTTTGTCGACGCCCGGTTTGCCCGCGCGGGCCTTGCCTGGGGAACGGGTGATAAGGCGCGGGCGATAGCGGATTTGAAATTCGTGGTGGACTGCCAGCCCGATCATGTGCGGGCTGTCAGCAACCTGGGCGCGGCGCTGCACGAGGCCGGCGACATCGTTGGCGCCGTAACGGCGATGCGGCCGCTGGTCGAGGCCGGCGAGCAAGACGCCATGCTGCTATACAATTACGGGCTGGCCCTGAAGGATGGCGAGGAGCTGGATGTGGCGATCGTCTGTTTGCAACGGTCCCTCGCCTTGCAGCCGGATAATCTCAACGCCCATATCGTGCTCGTATCATCGTTGATAATGCAATCGCGCCTGGCCGAGGCCGAGGTTACGATATCTTCCGGGCTCGAACGCTGGCCGGACAATACGGCAATGCTGAGTTATCGTGGATCGGCCCGGCTTGGGTCCGGCGACCGCGAGGGCGCACTGGAGGTGCTGGCTCACGCACTGGAAGTGGACCCGGAATGCCTTCCCGCGCATGGCTATTTCGCGGAAGCCGGCGGCGACATGGACAACCCGGCGCGGGTTGACCAGATCGAAGCCATCCTTGCGCGGCGGCAGTTGCAGCCTCACGAATCGGCCTTGCTGCATTTCGCGGCGGGGCGGCGGTGCATGAAGCTGGACCGCGACGAGGCATCCTTCAGCCACTTCGACGCCGGCAACGCCGCCAAGCGCGAAGCCATATCCCTGCTGGGGCAGGGTTACAACAAGGCAACCGAAGAGCGCGTGGTCGAAGAATTGATCCGCGGTTTCCCCCGCGCGATTTTCGACGGGCATGGCGGATCGGATTCACAGACCCCGGTTTTTATCGTCGGCATGCCGCGTTCGGGAACTTCGCTGGTGGAGCAGATATTGGCGAGCCATCCATCCGTATTCGGGGCGGGCGAACTCAATCTCATCAATCGCGCGGCCATCCGGCTTCGTCATGAGGCGGGCTATCCGTTGGCGCCGGCGCCGAAGGCCATTCTCAAAGACATTTCGGCTGCCTACCTGGCCTATATTAAGAACCTGGGCGCCGCCGCCGACCGGATTACCGACAAGATGCCCACCAATTTCCGGAGCCTTGGTCTTATCGCGCAACTGTTCCCCAACGCGCGGATCATCCATGTGCGGCGCGACCCGATGGACACCTGTTTTTCGTGCTACATGCAAAACTTTCAGGGTTCCGGCAACACCTTCATCTACAGTCTGGACTGGCTGGGGCATTATTACGAACTTTACCTCCGCCTTATGGAGCATTGGCGTGCGGTTTTGCCGACGCCAATGCTGGAAGTCGACTACGAAGCGCTGGTTGCCGACCAGGAGGGTGAAAGCCGCAGACTGGTGGAGTTTCTGGACCTGGAATGGGACGAATCCTGCCTGGATTTCCACAACGCCGAGCGGGCGGTTGTGACCGCCAGCTTCACACAGGTCCGTCAACCGATCTATCATTCCAGCATCGGTCAGTGGCGGCGATTCGGAGCTCAAATGAAGGCGTTGTCCGATAAATTTGATAAAATTGATTATACGGTTTCACCTGAAATTGCGGTTGCGAAACCAGCACAACGGCCAGGAGGGCCCGCATCCATGACGGAAAATACCGTGATCGTCGGGGAAAACCCGTCTTTCAGCGACTTGGTCCATCCGGTATCGGAGCAGGACTTCTTTTCCGGCTATTACGGAAAGAAACTTCTGCACATCGAGGGAGGCACGCGAAAATTCGAGAACGTTATGTCCTGGGACATCCTCTCTGGCATCTTGAATCAAACGGTCATCTGGACGTCCAAATCTCTACAACTGGTGCTGGACAATAATGTCGTTGCGGAAGAGGCTTATTGCGAGCCCGTGACCAATCGCGACGAATTCGAGGTCCTTCAACCCAACGCCAAAAAAGTCATGGGCCTTTTACGACGCGGCGCATCGCTGGTCACCAATGATATCGACAGCCTGACGCCGGTAGTGTCAGGTGTGGCGGCGGCGATGGAAGATCGACTCGCCGGCAAGGTGCAGTCCAATCTCTACTGTTCCTGGCAGGAACATCAGGCTTTCGGCCCCCATTTCGACACCCATGACGTTTTCGCGATTCATGTCGCCGGCGAAAAGCTGTGGAATATATACGAAACCCGCATGGACGACCCGATTGCCCACCCGAAATTCAAATCCTACGGCCAGGACTGGCATAACAGCAATTGTGGCGCGATCGCCGAGCAGGTTCTCATGCGCCCGGGCGACCTGCTCTACATCCCGCGCGGCCTGTATCACGATGCCATGGCGCAGAGCGACGGCACCATACATATCGCGTTCGGGGTCACCCATGTCATCGGCCTGGACGTTGTAGAAATGCTGAAGGCAACCGTTGTCGATGACTTGGAATTTCGCCGGAACATGCCGCGCCCGGAACAGGGCGAGGCGGCCGTAAGCGCATGGTTGGGCGCGCTGGGCAGTCGGCTCGGCGCTGTACTCAACAGCCCCGAAGCGACAAGGGGCATGATCGAATTCCAACGCGATTTTCGCTATCCGCGCGGGGGCATAACGCTGCCCGTTCTCCCTGCTGGCCGCAGGTTCCGACTGGTCACGGACGGATTAACTGTCGAGCGAGAAGATGGCAAATGGCTGTTGTCGGGGAAAAAAGGGTCCGTTCCGATCCCGCCCGGGCTGGAGGCCGTGGTGTCCTGGATCGTCGCGCGGCCCGGGTTTACCGAGGGCCAACTGGCGGAAAACTTCCCCGACGAGGATTCTGGCGGCTTCGGTAAGTTGCTTGACGATCTGGCCGGCATGAAGGTCATCGCCCAGAATTAGTGGTCTGACTATTTTTTTGGTTTTTCGTTTTTTTCGATGCCGTATTTGTGACCAATTGTTAACGGGCCATTAACTCGTTTAACCCTACGATGCTGTTTGTTGATGGGAAGCGACAGAATGGCATATAAATATATTTATATTGGGGCAATGTCGGCGCTTGTAGCGCTGCCGATAGCCGCCCATGCCGATGAGGTGCCTGCAAGCGCTGGCACGTCATCGGATGGCTATTATTCCGTGCTCAAGGATTTCTCGCAGCGTCAGGACTTCGCGGGCATCAACCATTTCTATTTCATTCAGCCACAAATGCGGACCGAGGGCGAGGCCGATTTCTCCTCCGAGGTCCCTCTCACCGATACAGAGGGCGGTTCCGCGGGTGGTTATGTCAGCTTCGGTTCGCCACCGACAAGCTCTTTCCTTGACGGCAGTGGCGATGAAAATGACGAGACGTGGATCGACGGTGTCGCGTTCGGAGTCGGTTGGCGGCCCGATGTCAGTGGCGCCGAAAATCAGGGCTTTCGACGGTCTGGGCGCAGCTTTTCCGGCAGCGAGATCGATCGGGTCGGCTTGCGTGCCGACTTGACCGCGTTGCTGTACGACGAGACTGCGAACGATCCCGGCGCGTCCGCTTGGCGGGTGACCGGCATGCTGGGCTCCACCAGCCTTTCGTTGCTTTCCAACACAGACACCCTGGGTCTGGAGTCCCCCACTGGCGGCGGCCTTTTGTGGGATATTGGTATAGGCTGGTCCAGTGGGGCCATGTCAGTGAACGCAGGCTACCAATCGGCCTATAGCCTGGACGAAGCCAGCAACGGTGAGTCGTCGATAGCGGTTCTCTCGCTAGGCGCCGACTACGCCATTCTCCCCGGCCTTTCCGTCTATGGCGAACTCAACGTGATAGACGGTCCACCGGATGATTATTCGGAGGGGTTGGGCACCGTCGTTATTGTCGGCACCGGGGTCAGTTTCTAACGGAATTGCCCGTTTCTCGGCCCGCCCATTTCGTGGCTTGCGTACCTGTTCCGCCGCGCGGGGAGTCTTTCCCCTTTTCCCAGCAAAAGGTTTCTGTATATTCGGCTGTAGCGTTTCCGGCCGGTGCCGGATCGCTTTGGTCCGTTATATGACAATAAGGAACCCCGGCGCATGACGCTCCGCAATAAAATTCGCCCGACCATTCTGTTGGCGCTGATGATGGTTGTTGCCGCCTGTGGCGGCAAAGCCGCCTCCGATGATGATTTTATGAATTCCGAGGAGGCTCGCAAGGCACGCGTCGGCAAACTGTTCGGCGATGACAGTTTCGTTTTCGGGCCGGGCGACCGGCGCGGCGACGAGTCGGGAACCGGCAGTGGCATCGCCGTCAACGGTTATCTCTGGCGCGCCTCGCTGGACACCATGTCGTTCATGCCGCTCACCTCGGCCGATCCGTTCGGCGGCGTTATCGTCACCGACTGGTACGTTCCACCCGAATCCCCCAACGAGCGCTTCAAGGTACAGGTTTATATCCTGGACCGGCAGCTTCGCGCCGATGGCCTGCGGGTTACTGTCTTCCGTCAGGTTCGCAGCGGTACCAACAACTGGATCGATTCCGAGGTAAAGCCTGAAACCAGGGCGGAACTTGAAAACGCCATTCTCACGCGCGCCCGCCAGCTACGGATCGACGCCGGCGCGGAACTTTAGAGCGCGTCGCCACAACAATGCACGAAAATGTCCGGCCATGAAAATTGGCTGGCCCGTTAATCGATTACCGGATCAGGCATGAGTCGTTATAATTTCAGGGAAACCGAGGGCAAGTGGCAGTCCATCTGGGACGAGCGCAACAGCTTTGCCGTCAACGAGTCCTCGGACCGTCCAAAATATTACGTGTTGGAGATGTTCCCTTATCCGTCGGGCCGGATTCACATGGGGCATGTACGCAATTACGCCATTGGCGACGTGGTCGCGCGCTACAAGAAGGCGGCGGGCTTCAACGTGCTTCATCCCATGGGCTGGGATGCTTTCGGGCTGCCGGCCGAAAATGCGGCCTTCGAGAACCGCGTCCATCCCTCCAAATGGACGCGCGAAAATATCACCTCCATGCGCGAGCAGCTGAAATGCATGGGTTTGTCCTATGACTGGAACCGCGAGATCGCCACTTGCGAGCCGGAATATTACAAACACGAACAAAAGATGTTTCTTGATTTCGTCAAGGCGGGGCTGGCCTACCGCAAGGAATCCTGGGTCAACTGGGACCCGGTCGAGAATACGGTTCTGGCCAACGAGCAGGTGATCGACGGGCGGGGCTGGCGCTCGGGCGAATTGGTGGAAAAGCGATTGCTGTCCCAGTGGTTCCTGAAAATCACACAATACGCCGACGATCTGCTGGAAACGATCAAGACGCTGGACCGCTGGCCGGACCGCGTGCGCCTGATGCAGGAAAACTGGATCGGGCGTTCTGAAGGCGCGCGGATTTTTTTCCACCTGGCGGGCCGCGACGACCGGCTTGAAGTCTTTACCACACGGCCGGACACGCTGTTCGGCGCCTCTTTTTGCGCGCTTTCCGCCCACCATCCCATCGCCGAGGAACTGGCCAGGGACAATCCCGCGCTGGCGGATTTCATCGCCACATGCGATCGCATGGGCACCAGCGAGGAGGCCATCGAAAAGGCGGAAAAAGAGGGTTTTGACACAGGAGTTCGGGCCGCGCACCCCTTTGTTGAGGGCCTTGAACTGCCCGTTTATGTGGCCAATTTTGTGCTGATGGAATATGGCACGGGCGCTATTTTCGGCTGCCCCGCCCATGATCAGCGCGACCTGGATTTTGCCCGGAAATATGATCTGCCGGTGCTGCCGGTTGTCGCGCCGCGCGATGCGGACCCCGCGACGTTCGAGGTTGGCGCTGAAGCCTTCGTCGAAGATGGCGTCATCGTCAATTCCGATTTCCTGAATGGCCTCGACGTGGCGACCGCCAAGCGTGAGGTCATCGACCGGCTGGGCGTCCGGGGTGACGGCGCAAGCGCCATCACCTACCGGCTGCGCGACTGGGGTGTTTCGCGTCAGCGCTACTGGGGCTGCCCGGTACCGATGGTCCATTGCGAAGGCTGCGGCATTGTGCCTGTGCCGGAGTCCGATCTGCCGGTCACCCTGCCCGAGGATGTGGATTTCGACAAGCCGGGTAACCCGCTGGACCATCACCCGACCTGGAAGCATATCGATTGCCCCGCATGCGGCAAGGCGGCAAGGCGCGAGACCGACACATTCGATACCTTCTTCGAATCTTCGTGGTATTTCCTGCGCTTCTGCGCCCCGGTCGAGAATGCGGCCTTCACCCGCGAGGCGGTGGATTACTGGATGCCGGTCGATCAGTATATCGGCGGCATCGAGCATGCGGTCCTGCACCTTCTCTATTCGCGGTTTTTCACCCGGGCACTTAAGGAGTGCGGTTATCTGGGGATCAAGGAGCCGTTCGCGGGGCTACTGACCCAGGGCATGGTCTGTCACGAGACCTATCGCGCCGACGATGGCGGCTGGCTATTCCCAACCGACATCGAGAGGCGCGACGGCGGCCAGATTGTCGAGCGGGCCTCGGGCAAGCCGGCAAAGCTGGGCCGGTCCGAAAAAATGAGCAAATCGAAGCGCAATGTCGTCGATCCGGAAACCATCATCGACACATACGGCGCCGATACCGCCAGGCTCTTCATGCTGTCCGACAGCCCGCCGGAACGCGATCTGGAATGGACCGACGCCGGCATCGACGGCGCCTGGCGTTATGCCAACCGGCTATGGCGCCTGGTAACGGAACGGGCCGGCGCGCTGGCCAAAAAAGGCGCGGACCGGCCCATCGGTATTGGGCCTGATGCCGAGGCGGCCAATCGCACCATTCACAAGACTATCCAAAACGTTACAGACGATCTTGATAGATTTCGGTTTAACAAGGCCGTGGCCCGGATCCGCGAACTCACCAACATGCTCGGCGATCTTCAGGGCGAGGGCGACGATATCGCTTGGGTCCGCCGGAACGGCCTCGAGACCATTGTCCGGCTGATCGGCCCGATGATGCCTCATCTGGCCGAAGAGCTGTGGAGCCGGCTGGACCATGATGTCCCGCTGACCGAAACGCCTTGGCCGCTGGCCGACAAATCCCTGCTTGTCGAGGATACGGTTACCGTCGGCGTACAGGTTAACGGCAAGCTGCGCGGCACCATCGAGTTGCCCGTCGGCACCGACAAGGAAACCGCCGAATCCCTCGCTCTCGAGCTCGACGGGGTGAAACGCGCCATGGATGGAAAACCGCCGCGAAAGGTCATCGTGGTGCCTGACAAAATAGTCAATGTCGTGGTCTAGAAACAGACGGACTTTCTTGACCGCCGCCTCCAGCGCGGCGTTGTTACTTGTGTCCGGCTGCGGTTTCCGGCCGCTTTACGGCGCCAAGTCGCTCGGCGCCGTGGATTCCCAGTTGGCCCACGTAAAAATCGGCATCATCCCCGACCGTGTCGGCCAGCAGCTTCACAATTATCTGCTCGACCGGGTGAACCGCAAGGGCCGCCCGGAAAAACCGCTCTATCTGTTGTCGGTTAAGGTGAACATCGAAAAGGTGCGCCAGGCATTCGAATCCAACGAAACAGCAACCCGCGCCAAGCTGGTTTTCACGGCCAGTTTCGAACTTCAGGAAATTGCCACCGAGAAAATCATCCTTAGAAACTGGGCCCGCTCGATTAACAGCTACAACATCGTAACCTCGGCTATCTCGACCCGCAGCGCCGAACTGGATGCCATCGATCGCGCGGCCCGTGAGGTCAGCGAGGAGATTCGTTCTCTGTTGGCGCTGTACTTCCAGCGCCAACAGAGAACGAA
>JADFVY010000111.1 GCA_015222795.1 Pseudomonadota bacterium
CTGATCGGGGCCAGCAACTTCTTCGAACTCGCCGTCGCCGTGGCGGTCAGCCTGTTCGGGCTGGATTCCGGGGCGGCGCTGGCCACCGTTGTCGGTGTGTTGGTCGAGGTTCCGGTCATGCTGTCGGTGGTGCGCATCGTCACGCTGACAAAGGGCTGGTACGAGGCCGGCGCGGCCGTGCGGCGGAATGCGGGGGGCCGTCCGGATGAGATCTCCAACGTCTAGCGCCTTTCCGGATTGATCGGCTCCAGCCATGCATCGAGCGACCTCGTCCTTCGAGACGGCGCTGCGCGCCTCCTCAGGATGAGGACATAAACGTATGTATTTCATGAAAAAATAGATGTTTAAGCCTCATCCTGAGGAGCCCCGAAGGGGCGTCTCGAAGGACGAGGTCGCTCGGCACCGGACTGTGTAATTCCCGGTGTTCGTCTTCATTATCCTGCATAATTATGCATAATTTTCTATTTTCTTTCGATATCTAGACAGAACGCATCTTCAATGCATAACTCTCCCCAACAGGATTGGGATGAGAGATGCAGAGTTTCAGCGCGGCGTTCGGCGAGGCATTCGGGCTGCTTTTGCGGTTCGATCCGGCCTTGATGGAGATCATCGGCCTGTCGCTGCGCGTCAGCCTGACGGCCGTCCTGATATCCGGCCTGATCGGCCTGCCGCTGGGCGCGATTCTGGGGGTTACCCGCTTTCCCGGGCGTGGCGCGGTTCTCGTGCTGCTGAATTCCCTGATGGGGCTGCCGCCGGTGGTGGTCGGATTGCTGGTTTATCTAAGCCTGTCCAACGCCGGGCCGCTGGGGCCTCTGGCGCTGCTCTACACCCCCGCCGCCATGATCATCGCCCAATCGATCCTGGTCATCCCCATCGTCGCGGCGCTGACCCGCCAGACCATCGAGGATCTGCACGGCGAATATGACGAGCTGCTGCGGGTGTTGGGCATCGGGCGCTGGGGCATGGTGGCGACCCTGCTGTGGGATGCGCGATACAGCCTGCTGACCGCGATGCTGGCGGGCTTCGGGCGGGCGGTGGCAGAGGTCGGCGCGGTGCTGATCGTCGGCGGCAATATCAACCATGTGACGCGGGTGATGACCACGGCGATCGCGCTGGAGACCTCGAAGGGCAACCTGGCGCTGGCGCTGGGGCTGGGCGTGGTGTTGCTGTTGCTGGCCGTCATCGTCAATGCGGGCGTCATGGGATTGCGCGCCACTGCCGCCAGGTCCGCCCATGGGTAACGTCCTGCCCATTCAGGCCAGCGGCCTGATGCTGGAGCGCGGCGGGCGGCGCATCATCGACAATATCGGCCTGTCGATCGGCGGTAACGGCGTGTCCGTCATCATGGGCCCGAACGGCGCCGGCAAGAGCGTGCTGCTGCGCCTGCTGACCGGCCTCATCATACCGGATGCCGGGATCGTCACCTGGGCCGGCAGCCGGCCGGACCGCGCCCGCGCCCCTGCCGTCGGCATGGTCTTTCAAAAGCCCGTCCTGCTGCGCCGCTCGGTGCAAGCCAATGTGCGATTTGCGCTGCGCGACGGCACGCTCGCGGAACGGAACCGCCGCGCACTTGCGGCCCTGGCCCGCGCGGGCCTGAAACATCTGGCGGACGCCCCGGCTCGACTGTTGTCCGGCGGGCAACAACAGCGCCTGGCAATCGCGCGGGCGCTGGCGCCAAACCCGGAGGTACTGCTGCTGGACGAGCCCTGCGCCAACCTGGACCCGGCCGCCACCGCGGCGATCGAGGCGCTGATCGGCGACGCCAGGGCGCGCGGCACCAAGGTCGTGCTGGTCACCCATGATGTGGCCCAGGCCAAGCGGGTCGCCGACGACATCACCTTCATCCATGACGGCCGGATCGAGGAACAGACACCGGCCAGCGAATTCTTCGACAATCCCGCCAGTCACGCCAGCCGCGCCTATCTGGACGGCCGGCTGCTGGTCTGATGCAACACACAAAAAGAGAGAGCATGATTTCACGGCGCAACCTTATTGGGGCCGGGCTGCTTGCCGCGTTAGCCATTCCGGCCGGGCCCGCGCGCGCAGGCGAGCAGTTCATCATGGTCCAGTCCACCACCTCGACCCAGAATTCCGGCCTGCTGGACTACATCCTCCCCAAATTCACCGAAAAAACCGGCATTGAGGTGCGCGTGGTCGCGGTCGGCACCGGCCAGGCCATCAAGAACGCGATGAACGGCGATGGCGACGTGCTGCTGGTTCACGCCAGGACGGTGGAAGAGAAATTCGTCGCCGGCGGCTATGGTGTGAAACGATATGACCTGATGTATAACGACTTCGTCATCGTCGGTCCGGCCGCCGACCCGGCAAATGTGGGCGGCATGAAGGATGCAACGGCGGCGCTGCAAAAGCTCGCCGCGGCCAAGGCAATCTTTGCCTCGCGCGGCGACGATTCGGGCACCCATAAGAAAGAGCTGAGCCTGTGGAAAGGGGCCAGCATCGACGTCGCCGCGGCCTCCGGCGGCTGGTACCGCGAGACCGGCTCGGGCATGGGCGCGACGCTGAACGTTGCGGCCGGCATGGGCGCCTATGTCATGACCGATCGCGCTACCTGGATCGCCTTCAAGAACAAGGGCGATTTCAAGGTTCTGGTCGAGGGCGACAAGGCGCTGTTCAATCAGTACGGCATTATTCTGGTAAACCCCGAAAAGCACCAGAACGTAAAAACCGAGTGGGGCCAGGCCTTCATCGACTGGATGCTCGGCGACGAAGGCCAGGCGGCCATCGGGTCATACAGCGTCGATGGCCAGCAGCTATTCTTCCCCAACGCAAAGCCGGGAAGCTGAGGATTTTCGCTTCCCGGATACCGAGCGACCTCGTCCTTCGAGACGCCCCTTTTGGGGCTCCTCAGGATGAGGCGCAAGTATTTGTTGTTATGGAAGAAAAAGAATTTTGAAGCCTCATCCTGAGGAGGGCCAAGGGCCCGTCTCGAAGGACGAGGTCGCTCGGCGCCGGCAAGCGCCTCAAGGCCCATTGTAGCGCACCGTCCCCAGGCCCGTAATGTCGTACCCGCCCAGTTCGGCCGCGCGGTCGGCGAAGGCGGGGGTGCGGGCGAAGGATATCAGTTTCCGCAGGGGCGGTTCGAACCAGTCGCGGCGCCAGACGGCGAGGTCGTAACGTTCGCGGAATAGCGGCAGGAAATCCAGCCGGTACTGGCGCGCCACTGTTTCGACGGCCAGACCGGCGTCGGCCTTGCCGTCGGCCACCGCCAGCGCCACGTCGGCCTCGCTGCGCGCCGGCGGGTCCAGCATGGTTATCGCGGCGGCGTCCAGCCCGGCCCTGTTCATCAGATATTCCAGCAGCACGCGGCTGCCGGCTTCCCGTTGGCGCGGGATCACGCTGCGCCCGGCGAGGTCGGCGATCGAGGTTATATTTTGCGGGTTGCCCGGCGCCAGCACCAGGCCCTGGGTGCGCATCGCCCATTCGACCAGGATCACCGGCATGGCGGGAATGCGTTCGCGGATATGAGCGCGGTTCCAATCCTCGGCCTCGGGCTCGTAGACATGCATGCCGGCCGCCACCGCCCCACCCTCGGCCAGGCGCATAAGCCCGCTGAGGCTGCCGTCGAAGAAAGTCGCAAGGCCGCTGCCCGATTCGCGCAACGCCCAGTCCAGCAACGGGTCGTGACTGCCGGCGACTACCAGCGGTCGTTCGACCAACCCCTCCGTGCCCTCGCGGAATTCCACGTGGCGGCGCACCCAGGCCTCCACCATGTCGCGCGGAAACAGCAGCTTGCCGGTCACGCGGCTGTGCGGAATGGCGCTTTCGCCGACCAGCTCATAGACCTTGCGCTCCTTGATGCGCAGCAAGGCCGCCACTTCCCTGGTCGTCAGATAGTCCGCCATCGCCACCGGTCCGGAGTTTTCACCACCCTAACGCCGACCGCACATAAAAAAAACCCCGGCCGCGAACGGCCGGGGAGAAGTCACCATAAGGAGGAAATACTCAGGTGAATATCAGGCAGCGACGGCGTTCTCCGGCGCGAGGTAGTCATAGCCGAGAGCCTCGGCGACTGCCGCGTAGGTGATCTTGCCGCTGTATACGTTGAGGCCGGCGCGCAGATGCGGATCGGCGGCCAGCGCGTCCCTCCAGCCCTTGTCGGCCAGGGCCAGGGTGAAGGGAAGGGTCGCGTTGTTCAGTGCAAAGGTCGAGGTCCGCGCCACTCCGCCCGGCATGTTGGCCACGCAGTAATGCACCACGTCGTCGATCACATAGGTCGGGTCGGCATGGGTGGTGGCGTGCGAGGTCTCGAAGCAGCCGCCCTGGTCGATGGCGACATCGACCACGACCGAGCCGGGCTTCATCCGGCTAACCATGTCGGCCGTCACCAGCTTGGGCGCCGCCGCGCCGGGGATCAGCACGCCGCCGATCACCAGATCGGCCGCCAGCACCTCTTCCTCGACCGAGGCCTTCGTCGAATGCACGGTCTTCACCGCTGGGCCGAAGCGCGCCGTGGCGGCCCGCATGGCGTCGGCCGAGCGGTCGATGATGGTGACGTCCGCGGCAAGGCCGGTCGCCATGTAAGCCGCGTTCACGCCAACCACGCCGCCGCCCAGGATAACGACCTTGGCGGGGGCCACGCCCGGCACACCGCCCAGCAGCATGCCGCGTCCGCCCTGCGCCTTCTCGAGACAGTGGGCGCCGGCCTGGATCGACATCCGGCCTGCAACCTCCGACATCGGGGCCAGCAACGGCAGACGGCCGGCGGCGTCGGTGACGGTCTCGTAGGCGATGCAGACGGCGCCGCTGTTGACGAGGTCCCTGGTCCTGTCTCTTATACACA
>JADFVY010000112.1 GCA_015222795.1 Pseudomonadota bacterium
ATTCAGCTTCACCGAGCCGACATCGATGCCATGGGCCGCGAAGCTGTGGTTGGCTTCCTCGAATTTCTCGGAACTGTTCAGCAGCGCCTTGGACGGCAAGCAACCGACATTCAGGCAGGTGCCGCCCAGCGCGCCGCGCTTTTCCACGCAGGCCACCTTCAGGCCAAGCTGCGCCGCGCGAATGGCCGCGACGTAACCGCCGGGGCCGCCGCCGATGACGACGAGATCGTATTGGGAATCGTTCATGGGGTGTGGTTCCTCTCGCGCGGAAACTTGCCCCATCCGCAAGCCCCGCACAAGAAGGGAATCGGTGTAAATTCCGGCTCCCGACGTTGCGAGAAATTGCCGGGTGGGACCAAACCCACCCGCGGGGGCATTGCCGCCCTTCCGCTTCGCGGTGTATTGCATGGCAAGTTTTATACTATTCTGCCGACCAGGGAGTTTCACCGATGTTCAAAACCCTCGACGATCTAAACCTCAGCGAAAAGCGCGTTCTGCTGCGCGGCGACCTGAATGTGCCCATCGCGGACGGCAAGATCACCGACGCCACGCGCATCGAGCGCCTGGCCCCGACGATCATGGAACTGTGCGGCAAGGGCGCGAAGGTCATCGTGATGTCCCATTTCGGCCGGCCCAAGGGTAAAATCGTCCCGGAAATGTCGCTGGCGCCGGTCGCGCGGGCCCTTTCCGCCGTGCTGGGCGGCAAGGCGGTGGCGTTCGCGCCGGATTGCGTCGGCGCGGAGGCGGCCTCCGTCATTGAGAGACTCGAGTCCGGCGGGGTGGCCCTGCTGGAAAATCTGCGCTTCCATCCCGGCGAGGAGGCCAACGACCCCGCTTTCGCCAGCGAATTGGCGAAATTGGGCGATGCCTATGTAAACGACGCCTTCTCGGCCGCCCATCGCGCCCATGCCTCGACCGAGGCGATCGCCAGACTGCTGCCGGCGGCGGCGGGCCGGGCCATGCAGTCCGAGCTGGAGGCGCTGACGGCGGCGCTGGAAACGCCGGCCCATCCGGTGATCGCGCTGGTCGGCGGCGCAAAAGTATCGTCGAAGCTGGACGTGCTGGGTAATCTGGTGTCCCGTGTCGACGCCATCATCATCGGCGGCGGCATGGCCAACACCTTCCTGAACGCGCGCGGCATCGATGTAGGCGCCAGCCTGTGCGAGCACGACCTCGCCGATACGGTGCGCGAGATCGAAGTCAAGGCCAAGGCCGCGGGCTGCGAAATCCTGCTTCCGGTGGACGGCGTGGTCGCGGCCAAATTCGAGGCCGGCGCGCCATCGCGAACCGTCGCTATCGATGCGGCGCCATCGGACATGATGATCCTGGATGTCGGGCCGGACAGCGTCGCCGAACTGAACGCGAAACTGGCGAACTGCAAGACCCTGCTGTGGAACGGGCCGCTGGGCGCCTTCGAAATTCCGCCCTTCGACGCCGGCACCGTCGCCGTCGCGCGCGAGGCCGGGCGCTTGACGCAGGCCGGCGGGATGGTATCGGTGGCCGGCGGCGGCGACACGGTGGCCGCGCTGAACCATGCCGGCGTGGCGGACCAGTTTACCTATGTCTCGACAGCCGGCGGGGCATTCCTGGAATGGCTGGAAGGCAAGACCCTGCCCGGCGTGGCGGCGCTGGAGAAATAACGGGGAGAATATCCATATGAACGGTGGCAGGGTTATTCGTATTGCGTTGGCGTTTATCGCTGGCGTAACCGCTACATTCACCGCCCTGGCGGATCCCTTGCCACGACCAGGCCAGCGCTTCGAAATACGCCCCTCGGATATGCCGGCGCCCTTCGCCACCGGGTCGGCCGGCAACCGTCCCTCCACCATCACGCTCGGTCCTTTCGTTGTGCCCGATGTGCCCGAGGGCTTCACCGCCAACCGCTTTGCCGAGGGCCTTGCCCATGCGCGCTGGATGACGGTGGCGCCGGGCGGCGAGGTCTTCCTTGCCGAGCCGCGCGCCGGGCGGGTTTCGCTGCTGATCGACAGGGATCTCGACGGCAAGGCGGACGAGCATCATATATTTGCCAGCGGCCTTAACCGCCCGCACGGTTTGGCGCTGCGCGGCGAGTACCTGTATGTCGCCGACCCGAAACATGTCTGGCGCTATCGCTGGAAACCGGGGCTGACCCACGCCGAACACCCGCCGCAGCCGGTGACACCGGCCACCGCACTTGGCGGTAGCGGCGGGCACTGGACCCGAAATATCGCCTTTTCACCCGACGGCAAGGGACTGTTTGCCGCCATCGGCAGCGCCGGCAATATCGGCGAGGACCCACCACCGCGCGCAGCCATCATCCGGTTCGAATTCGACGAATACCGGGGCGAGGCGTTCGACGGGCGGGTCTATGCCTCGGGCCTGCGCAACCCGGTCGGGATCGCCTTTCACCCCGATACCGGGCAGCTTTATACCGTCGTCAACGAGCGCGACGGACTGGGCGACGAGCTGGTTCCCGACTACCTGACATCGGTCCTGGATGGTGGATTCTATGGCTGGCCCTATGCCTATATCGGACCCAACCCGCAGCCCGATTTCGCCGAACGCCGGCCCGATCTCGTAAGAAAGGCGATTGTGCCGGACCTGCTGTTCCGGTCCCATTCGGCGCCGCTCGGCCTGGTGTTCGCGAAGGACATGGATGTGCCCGCGGCCTGGAAGGACGATGCCTTCGTCGCCCTGCATGGATCATGGAACGCGGCGGAACCGCGCGGTTATATGGTGGTCCGCGTTCCTTTCGCAAACGGCCGCCCGGAGGGATGGTACGAATCCTTCGCCACGGGCTTCCATGTCCGCACCAAGGAGGGGATGTTCATCAAGAAGGCGGCGGAAGTCTGGGGACGTCCCGCCGGACTGGCGGTCGCCGCCGACGGCAGCCTGCTGATCGCCGACGATGTCGCCAACGTGATCTGGCGTGTGAGCCGCAATAAATGAGCGATTTCGAACAACATAAACGCCGGCCGTTTGTCCGCGAGATTCCCGAGGGCGACGACCGTGAGCGCCGGGTCTGCGCCGATTGCGGCTTTATCGATTACGAAAATCCGAAAATCGTCGTCGGTTCAGTCGCCACCTGGGAAGACAAAATCCTGCTCTGCCGGCGGGCGATCCATCCGCGCATGGGATACTGGACCCTGCCGGCGGGATA
>JADFVY010000113.1 GCA_015222795.1 Pseudomonadota bacterium
CCCGTAAAAGGGGCGCTCACCGGAACAGCATAAGCACCGCTCCGGTGGCTTCAGGTTTCATTCGGCCGGCTGAACGATAGTGAACGCCCCGCGAATGTCGCCAATCGAGTAACCTCGCGCTTTGTCGTCCGGATAGAGCTCGGCAAGTTTGGCCTCCACTTCCGGCTTTACGTTATCGCCGCCATGGCAGTTAAGGCAGACCTCGCCGGTCGGGATCGCTTTCATGTAGCGGAATACCTTTTTGCCATCCAGCTCGACGAATTCGCCGTAATCCATCGTCTTTACATCCTCTCCGCCGGCTTTGCGCTGCTCGAAGGACTGCAGGACGCTTGTTTCCCATACGTCCGGGGCACTGCCCGGATTGCGGATTTTCAGGCTGGTTCGCCCGACATCCCAATCTTTTGCATCGCCATGCCGGGTCGCTATGGCCGGGGCCGTCTCGTTACAGACCGCGATGGCTTCCAGGGGGCCGCCCGACTTCATGGCGCCCTTCAATGCCGTCTTCAGCTCGCCGGCGAATGCCTTGATGACGGCTCGGCTTTCCGCCGTTCGTTGCTCCGCGTCCCCCGCGGCCAGGATTGATGAACTGAAACCGAATGTCGTGCAAAGCGCCAAGGCGGCTAAGGTCGATCGTCTCATACTGTTGCTCCTGTCATATTAGTGTTGGCTCATTTATTTGGATGCTAAACTACATAAAGACAAGAGTAAAAATGAGACGTGACGCCGCTGCGCGCATCGGACACGAAGCGTCGCTTGCGAAAGACGCTGGTATTTTTTCTTTTCTGCCGTCGCCAGACATTCTATTATATGAATGTTTTGGCGGATCGTAACCGGGATACACCGGTTTCGGAAGTCTAAGTAAATGACACCAGGGAGGATTATTACAGTGTTTACCAATAGAAAGAATCTGTCCGCCATCCTGGCGGGCGCAGGCGCGCTTGCGATGGTTTCGGGCGCCGGGTTTGCTGCCGTGGATGCGGGCCACAGCAAGGACTATCGGACATTCATGCAAGGCGGCGAGGTCAAACTCGGCGAGATCGGCGATTCCTATACGGCCGATCTCGTCATGTATCTGGCCGGCAACCAGTTCATGGTGATGGAAGAGCTTGTTCAGGACTTTCTAAGCAAGAATCCGGGGGTCAAGTCGGTCTATGTCGAGACCATCCCGCCGGGCCAGATCCTGAAAGGCCAGATACTCAAGCAGGGTGAAATCGAAGGCCAGAAGACGGCCATGAACCCCGATATCTATGCCAGCGTCAATCTGGGCCATCTCAAGAAGCTCAAGGGCAAGGGGGTCATGGACACCTACATGATCTATATTCACAACCAGCTCGAGCTGATGGTCGCCGCGGGTAACCCGAAGGACATCAAGGGACCGGAAGACCTGGCGCGTGACGATCTGGTGCAATCGCATCCCAATCCGCTGACCGAGGGCATCTTCAAGTTCTATGGCTCGGCGATGCTGAAGGATATGGGGCTTTACGAAAAGATCACCGCCAACGCCGAGTGCAAGAGCTGCTGGGCCATCGAGGGCAAGACCTGGTTCACTTCGCGCCATCACCGCGAGACCCCGGACCGGATCGAAAAGGGCGAGGCCGATGTAGGCATTGTCTGGACTACCGAGGTGGTCGAGGCCAAAAAGCATGACCGCAAAATCGACGGTGTGGCCATTCCCGCGCCCCTGAACAAGGGCGACAAGGTCGGTTACGCCATCGGCGCGCTGTCAACCGGCCGCAACGCCGCGAACGCCCAGGCCTATCTGGATTATCTGGCCACCGACGCTGCCCAGAAAATCTATGCGGGCTACGGCTTCGTTCCGGCCTCGGCCGAGGAGTTGAAACTCCAGCCGATTCCGCAATAATCGGAACGTCCCTGTACGGACATTCCAGGCCCGGCGCGTCGTTGCGCCGGGCCATTTATTTTGCCGTAATCAGCATGTTTCCCCATTCCCTTGAAGGGCGTGCGCCGCTTGACCGCCACTCCGTCATGCCCCAGACTGCGGTCAATAACTGACATCAGGGAGGCATTGCATGCACACCATATATAGCGCGGATCACAAGCTTCAGGACGGCAAGTTCGAATTGATCGACGGCCAGTTGCTGCCGCCGTTCGAATGCCCGAAACGGGCCGAAAACGTGCTCGACAGAATCAATGAGGTTGGGTTGGGCGCGGTCAGCGGTCCCGGCGATTTCGGGCTGGACCCGGTGCGCCGTATCCATGACGTGGATTTCGTCGATTTCCTGCGCACCGCCCATGACGAATGGCGCGCGGCCCATGGCGACACGGATGCCCTGCCGCTGAATTGGCCCTGTCGGGGATTCCGCCAGGTTATCCCGGAATCGATCGACGGCAGGCTGAGCTATTATTCCTTCGACGCCGGCACCCCGATCACGGCGGGCACCTGGACGGCGATCACCGCCTCGGCGAACGTGGCGCTGACCGGCGCTAAAATGCTGAAGGACAGCGGCGACCGCGCGGTCTTTTCGTTATGCCGCCCGCCCGGCCATCACGCGGCGAAGAATCTTTACGCCGGTTACTGCTTTTTCAATAACGTCGCGGTGGCCGCCCAGTGGTTCCGCGACAACGGCGCGGCGAAGGTCGCCATCCTGGATGTGGACTACCATCACGGCAACGGCACGCAGATGATAATGTATGACCGGTCCGACGTGCTGTTCGTTTCGCTGCATGCCCATCCGACGCAGGAATATCCGTTCTTCCTGGGTTACGAGGACGAAACCGGCGATGGCGAGGGGGCGGGCTTTAACCTGAATTTCCCGATGCGCTGGGGCACCGCCTGGGACGTCTATTCACAGTCGCTGGACAAGGGCATTGCGCGTATCGCCGAGTACGCCCCGGATATTCTGCTGGTATCGCTGGGCGTGGATACCTTCAAGAAAGATCCGATTTCCCACTTCAAGCTGGAAAGCGAGGATTTCACTGAAATCGGGCGGCGTATCGAGGCGCTTGGCCTGCCGACCCACTTTGTCATGGAAGGTGGCTATGCAATCGACGAGATCGGCGTTAACACCGTTAATATGCTGGCCGGTTTCGAGGAAACGTGACAGCCCCCGCATTGATTCCTTGACCCTCCAGTAACTGGAATCTTTACAGCCGAGGCTCTTGAAGCTTACCGGACATGGAGCGACATTTATGAGCGACGGCACGAATTATATGAAATACGGGGTGGTCGGGGTGATGGTGCTGGGCATCGGGCTCGTCGCCTGGCGCAATTTCGGCCCTTCGGATGAATCGGCCCGGTCGGCACAGATCGTGGCGCCACCGCAACTCAGCGCCGCCGCCTCACTGGGCAAGAAGGGTTACGACGACAATTGCGCCCAATGCCATGGCGGCAACGCTGCGGGAACCGACAAGGGGCCACCCCTGGTGCATGCCTATTACAATCCGGGGCATCATGGCGACGAGGCCTTCTATATGGCGGTCGCGCGGGGGGTGCGGCAGCATCACTGGCGGTTCGGGAACATGCCGCCGCAGCCCCAGGTCACACAGGGCCAGGCCCAGATGATCATCGCCTATGTCCGCGAGGTTCAGGTGGCCAACGGCATTACCTACCAACCGCATTGACGGGACATGGAACAGTTTGACATCGTCATCGTCGGGGGCGGGATTGCCGGAGCATCGGCTGGATTTTTCCTGTCCGAATCGCACCGGGTGGCGTTGCTGGAGCGTGAG
>JADFVY010000114.1 GCA_015222795.1 Pseudomonadota bacterium
AGCACGATGCAGTTGGTGACGATGAGGCCGACGAACACGCTGAGGCGCTTGCTCATCGCGAACATATAGGCCTGCAACAGTTGGTCCACGACGATGACCAGCGAGGCGATAATCGTGATCTGCACGATCAGCCGGATCGACCGGGGGATATGGTTGCGGATCAGGCTGATGATGCCGCTGGAGAGAGTGAGCACAACGGTCAGCGCGGCACTCATCACCAGGGCGGTAGACAGCGACGTTGTCACCGCCAGTGCCGAGCAGATCCCCAGCACCTGAAGCGTCACCGGATTGGATACGAGAATCGGATCGATCAGAATCCGGTTGCGATCGCTCATTGCCCGGTCTCCTTCCTCAGCCGGTCGAGATACGGTCCGTAACCATCCGGGCCGAGCCAGAAGCGCAGCAGGCTGGTAACGCCGTTGCCGGTGCGTGTCGCGCCCGAGATGCCATCGACCTCGTGCACGCCCGCGCCCGCGCCCTTGACTACCTCAATGCGGATGACGCCCTCGGCGTCGGCGACCTGCTTGTTCGGCCACAGGGCCCGCCAGGCATCTTCCTCGATGCGCGCGCCCATCCCCGGGGTCTCGTCCTGTTCGTAGAAGGTCAGCGCGGCGACGCTGTTCAGGTCCGCCTTCAGGGCGAGATACCCCTTGAGCGTCGATTGATAGCCAACGCCGCGCACCGGCAGTATCACCAGCCGCAAGGCGCCACCCTCGCGCAGTTCGAAGACGGTCGCCACGTCCTCCCGGCCGCCCAGTCCCGCGCCGTCGCGCTCGGCCGGCAGTTCGGTTTTCGTGCCTGGATCGCGATAGACATAGGTCCCGGTGGAGAGCGCCACCAGCCGCGCCTCGGGTGCGCCGGCGCCGAGACCCTCCAGCATGTCCATCATGCTCGCCGCGCTTTCCCGCAGCCGGTTGGCGTCCTGCAACGGCCGCAGCGTCACCGCCGTGACCGAGACTACCAGCGAGCAGGTCAGGGCCACCAGCAGGGCCACGCCGACGGTCTTTATCGGGCTGTCGTTGGGCAGGCGCAGAAAGCCCCGCCACCAGGCGAGCGGGTTGAGGCTAGCCATGTCGGGGCCTCCAGCTCAGCGCCCGGTCCAACAGCGGCGCGAACAGCCCGCCCAGCAGCGCCGCGAACACGATGCCGTCGGGCTGGTCGGGGTTGGCGAGGCGGATCACGACGATCAGCCCCCCCACCAGCAGGCCATGCAGCCATCGCGCGCCCTTTCCCGCGACGGCGCCGTCGGGCGCGGCGGCCAGGAAAAGAATGCCGGCGGAGAAGGCGCCGAGGCCCAAATGCTCCCACCATGCGGGATCGCCCATAAGGAATCCCGCCGCCGTCGCGCCGACCACCGCGCCCACGGCGATCTGCCAGGCGAGCGCGCCTCTTAACATCAACAACGCCGCCCCGGGCAGGCAGGACATAGCGAACAGGGAATCGGGCGGTTGCGCAAGGACGCTTCGCGCCTCGAACCCGCCCTCGGGGAACGAGAAAATGGCGAACGCCAGGCCGATCAGCGCCGGCGGCAGGATCGCCCGGCCGCCGAATATTTCGCGCCCGAAGACGGCGCCGAAGCTGAGCGCGAGAACGGCGCCACCCCAGGCAACCGGCCCGGGCAGCATCAAAACGAATGTCATGGCAAAGGCGGGCAGGCCGGGGCCCGCCGGGCGCCTCATCCGGCGGGCGAACAGGGCAGCCCAAGCATAGATAATGCCAAGCGCGAGCGCGAGAAGCAGCAACCGCTGCACCGCCGCTTCCATGCCGTCGCCATACAGCCGCACGCCCAGGGGCGGCGCCAGCGCCAGCACCCAGAAAAAATCGTCACGGTCCGGATCGGTCATTGTCATCGCATGCCCCTGCGCCAGTGTAGGGGTGGGGTGATGCGTTGACAACGATTGTGGCTTGATCGGCAGGGTCGATCTCGGGAGTGCGGCATGGCCGCGGTTTTCGGCCCTCACCGGTCATTCAACTGGCTGGGGAAAGTGAATTCTATACGGGTCTCACAACGAGTCGTCCTCGTCATGCCCTTCATCGCCGGTGAGGGCCGGGGAAAAAGTGCAGATCACGCGCATGCGGGTTTTGGCCCGGATGCGGTGGCGATCATGGTTGTTCATGGCATACAAGGTCCCGGCTTTAATTTCGTGGACAGTGCCGGTTTCCAGTTCCTCGACCGTTCCCTGCCCTTCCAGGCAGTAACAGGCTTCCAAATGGTTTTTTTGCCACAAGACCATCTCGAAGCCCTCTTCGAGAATGCTGTCGGTCAGGGTGACGCCCATGCCATCCTCTTCGTAAAGAAGGCGCAGGCTGTGCCATTTGTCTCCATGGGCGTCACCCTTGGTGCCGACCACGTCTTCCAGTCTCTTGACGATCATTTGGTCAGCGCTCCTGAAAGACGCCAGTCCGTAAATATACAGGTTATTCCGGTTTTATAAGCGTTTTCAGGAAGACTTTGTCTTCATCGCTCCACGCCGAGGGGTCCTCGCCGTGAGCGACCGAGGCATGAAGTTCGATCAATTTCCAGACCTCGTCTTCGGTTTCCGCGACGAACCGCCCCGGGCATGCCTCCATTTCCGGATAGTCCTTGCAGGCGTATGAATATGCGTTGGCCATCTCATTCTCCTTTGCAGGCGTGGGTACAGTGTTGATCAGGGAAACTTGTCGTATTTCCTCAGTTTCTCGTCCAGAATCACCCAGGGTTGCTTGTGGTCGAGATAAACATTGGTGGCGGGTTTCGCGACACCGGGGTCGTCGAGTGTCGCGGACAGGACCGCAATATCGGTCCAGTCATCGCCGGCATAGGTAAGGGAGGTGCCGCAATTCCCGCAAAACCCGCGCCTTACGCCGGGCGAGGACTCATGGATCGTGATCTCCCCCTTGGTCACCTCGAAGTTCTCCGGCTTGGCGCCCGACCAGGTCGCGAAACCGGCCCCGACGGCGTGCTGGCAGGATCGGCAATGACAATGCGCCGAATAGGTCGGCGCGCCGTGCAGCGCATAGCGCACCGCCCCGCACAGGCAACCACCTTCATGTTTTTCGTTTGTGTCGGTCATGGTCACAATCTCCATATATGAGAAATTATTACAACCTTGGGCGCATTAATGACCTTTGGCCTCGCTGTTTCTATTGACATCATTACGGAAAATGGAGATGAATGCGAATTAAATAAAATGCGCAACTGTAAGAAAAAATAACATATGAATTGGGCTGATTTTCCTTCGCTCAATAGCCTGAAGGCATTTTCCGCCCTGGCGGAATCGGGAAGCTATACTAAAGCCGGGGCCGCCCTGAATGTCAGCCATGCCGCCGTAAGCCAGCAAGTCAAGGCGTTGGAAGCCCGGCTCGGCACAACACTTGTCGCCCGGAACGGCCGCGGGATTGCTCTCACTGAAGAGGGGACGGCGCTGGCGCGCGACCTGCAGGCAGGCTTCACTGCCATCCGCAGAGGCGTCGAGGCCTTGACGGGCCTGGACTCCATACGTCCCGTTCAGGTCACCACGTCGTCGGCATTCGCCGTGATGTGGCTGATGCCCAGGATCGTGGATTTTCAGACTCGGCACCCAGACATCACATTGATGTTGAACCCAACGTCGCAGATCATCGAGCTAAAGCCAGGCGGCGTGGACCTGGCGATCCGTTATCGCGACAGCCACAAATTGGATCGGAAGGTGGAAGCGGTCCTGGTCGCCGACATGGTTGTGGTCGGAACGCCCGCGCTCATCGGCGAGCGGGAGATCACCGATCCGGCGATGCTGGTGGAAATGCCGTGGCTGCAGGAGTTGGGCACCAATGAGGTGGCGGACTGGCTGGCCAGGCGCGGTGTTACGCTGGAACGACCGTTGATGATATCCCATATGCCGGGCAACCTGATCATGGAGGCGGTGCGACGGGGCGACGGGATCACATACACCGTCCGCCCCTTTGTCGAGAAGGAGATCAAGTCCGGGCAACTCATCGAGCTGTTTGCCGACAAGGCCTTCGGAACATTCTACATCCAAACGCCTCCTGGCGTGCCGCGGCCGCCGGTCAAGGCTTTCGTACAATGGCTGAAACAACAGGCGGCGGTGGACCCAGCCTCCAACCTGTGATGCCGGCAACGTCCCCTAATACCAAGGCTCGCTGATAAAGACCCATGTGATGGGACTTGGCGGCCCGCCGGGCAGGCGCGGTCCGCGGGGCGATGCTTG
>JADFVY010000115.1 GCA_015222795.1 Pseudomonadota bacterium
AACTCCCTGCAAAAGGAAGCTTGAATCACATTTTACAGTCTGTGTGAACCCCTTAAATGTCCACGGACCCTAGTGGAGTAAATTTAAGAGCCTGGCCCATCTGTCGCACCCACTGAAATATACAGCGCAATCGGCTGATTATTCCTTATCCATTTTCTGCATATCGGCCATGGGAATTATTCATTTCCCGGCCGCGCCAATGTGGTGCATAAGCGATTCATACCTTTAAGCTATTTTTGAGGAGACAGGCCCATGTATTCGGCATTGATGTCTGCGTGGGCTTTGCTTTTGGGCATGGCGTTTATCATGCTCGGCAGCGGGCTGCAGGGAACGCTGCTGGGCCTGCGCGCCACGATGGAAGGATTCTCCACCGCCGTAACCGGTTTCGTCATGACCGGTTATTTCATCGGCTTCCTGTTGGGATCCATGGTCGCACCGAAAGTCGTACAGCGCGTCGGCCATATCAGAGTGTTCGCGGCGATGGCTTCGCTGGCCTCGGCCTCGGCGCTGGTGCATGCGATATTCATCGAACCATGGACCTGGGGCGCGATGCGCATCGTTACCGGCTTTTCCTACGCCGGGCTTTACGTGGTGGCGGAAAGCTGGCTGAACGACCGCGCGACCAACGAAACCCGCGGCCAGATTCTGTCAATCTACATGGTTGTGAGCTTCGGCGGCATGACCGCCGGACAGTTCCTGCTAAACATTGCAGATCCGGGCGGTGTCGGCCTTTTTGTGCTGATTTCGGTACTGATTTCGCTGGCCCTGGTGCCGATCTCGCTGACTGCGGCATCGGCGCCGACATTCGATGAGCTCTCGCCGGTCGGTCTCCGGCAACTATACAGCATCTCGCCGCTCGGCGTCGTGGGCGGCCTCGGCACCGGCATGGCCAACGGCACCATTTTCGGAATGGGCGCCGTATACGGAACGGTCGCCGGCATGACAAATGCCGAGATTTCGCTGTTCATGGGCCTTATCCTGCTCGGCGGAATGTTGCTGCAATGGCCGGTGGGCCGGATTTCCGACATGCTGGACCGGCGCAAAGTGATCCTGGGCGTTACCGTGCTGGCGACGCTGGCCGCACTGGTCGCGGGAACAACGCCTGAGCCGCCAATCTGGATGCTGCTGATCTTGGCGTTCCTGTTTGGCGGCATGAGCCTGCCGATGTATTCGCTCTGCGCCTCGCATCTGAACGATTATCTGGACCCCAAACAGATGGTTGCGGCCAGCAGCGGTTTCGTGCTGGTCAGCGGCCTGGGTGCTGTTTTAGGCCCCACCAGCGCGTCCGTGGCGATGCATCTGGCCGGGCCGGCGGGGTTTTTCCTGTGGTTGGCGCTGATCAACTGTTGCATAGGCCTGTTTGCCCTGTGGCGCATGACGCGCCGCGCCGCCGTGCCGCTGGAAGATCAGGGACTCTTCGTATCCATGCCGCCACGCGCATCGCCCGTGGCGGTGACCCTGAACCCGGAAACACCGGAGGATGCCGCCGACTGGGAGGAAATCCCACCGGATTTCGATCCCATGGAACAAGTGGAGTAAATCAGACGGATGGCGACCCGCCTGAATAGCGGCATATTGACGTAGCTCAATGCCGGGCAGGCCAAAACGGGGCACGCTTGGCCCAAGGTCATGAAACCGGCGGAGAGAAATGCGATGCCCGATATCAATACCGACAAGGTCTGCTTCCTGATCGTCAAGGCTCGTGAGTTCGACGTGAAGACCGGCGTCGAGGAACCCGACCCCGACAGCGGGGCCGCCGATGCCGAAATCGGAGATACCCCGCGGGACTTCGTGGAAGACCCCACCCTCCAGGAAATCAAGCTGTTCGTCGAAGAGTTGAACGAAGACGAGCAGATCGACCTGGTCGCGCTGATGTGGCTGGGCCGCGGGGATTACGACACATCGGAATGGGAAGACGCGCGCACCGAAGCGATCCGGGCCCGCGACGAACATGGCCACACCGCCGAATATCTGCTGGGCGCACCCTTGCTTGGCGATTATCTGGAAGAGGCCCTCAGCCAGTTCGGGGAGTCCTGCAAGGACGTCGAAATGAGCCATCTGTGACCCGGCGAGGGGGCCTGACGCGAGGGTGCGATAGCGGCCAGGGGCACAACCCTCGATACAGCGGCACATTGCCACGCGTTGAATAGCCTTTCGATGCGGAACTGTTAACCTTTTTGGATTACCCTATCGGCCTCTCGTCGCCCTTGCCGGCGGTGTTACGGGATCGCACGGGTGTGAAATGCGGCAAGCTATCCCGAAAATAACAAGGGGCTGCAAGTGGCAGAGTCGAAGGAAGGAACCCTGACTCCGCAAGACGGGGATAGGCTGCGGCTACGGCTTCGTGAGTTGGAGGCCGAGGCAGCAAAGCTGCGCGCGGCGCTGGGCGAGGCAAGCCCGCCGCCCGGGCCCAGCGATGCCTTCACCCGCGGGGATTTCCGACAGCCCAGGGCGCTGGCAAATCAATATAAACAGATCGCCGAAATTCTGGACGCATCGGCGGACGCTATCATCAGCATCGACAATCGCGGGATGGTTCGGCGGTTCAACCGCGGCGCCGAGGCGGTTTTTGGCTATCGTTCCAGCGAAATCATCGGCCGCCCACTCGACATCCTGATACCCGAGCGTTTCCGCAAGGATCACCGGGGGCATATGGCGAAATTTGACCGGGCATCGGAATCCAGCCGGTTGATGAACGAGCGCGGCGAAATCTTCGGACAGCGCAAGGACGGGGGAGAATTCCCGGCCGAGGCGTCCATCGCCAGGCTGGAAGGCGACGGCAAGCCTGTTTTCACCGTCATCATGCGTGACGTCACTGAACGGAAAGAAGCCGACGCGGCGCTGAGGGAACGCGAGGCCCAGTTGCGTCAGGCCCAGAAAATGGCGCGGATCGGCACTTTCGTGTGGGACGATACCACGGATAGTTGCGAATATTGCTCGGACGAGTTGGCGGCGCTGCTGGGAATAACCGTCGACAGGTTCATTGAATTGACCGCGGGTTCCAGTCAACTGATACACCACGTCCATCCGGATAACCGGGAGAACTATGAAAGGGTGATCGAGCAGGCGCGGAAGGCAGGCGAGCCATATGACATGGAATTTCAATGGCTGCGGGACGACGGCGAACTCATCCATCTGCGCGAGATGGGCGAGCCGGAGATGGACCTGGACGGGCAGATCGTTCGCACATTCGGCACGGTCCAGGACATAACCCATATCCGCCAGGCCGAAGAAACCCTGCGCCAGAGTGAAAGCCGGTTAAGGCAGGCGCAAAGGCTGGCGCGGATGGGCACGTATGTCTGGGATGAAGTAACGGGACTTTGCGTCGATTGCTCCGACGAATTGGCGGCGCTTTTCGGTATGTCGGCCGCACAATTTGTCGCCGAGCGCGGAACGGAGAAAGAATTCGCGGTATTCGTACATGCCGACGACCGGGACCGGCTGGAGAAAACCGTTAGAGAAGGCTTTGCGAGCGCGTCGCCTTACGAGATTGAATACAGAGTCTATGACGCCGAGGGCGACATCCGGCATCTCAGGGAAATCATCGAGCCCGTAGTCGACGAAAACGGCCGTCAGATCCGCACCTTCGGCTCGGTGCAGGACATCACCCACCTGCGTCAGGCCGAAACGGCGCTGCGCCAAAGCGAATTGCAGCTGCGCACCATCACGGACAACCTCCCCGCCTTCATCGCATACACCGACAAGGACCTGCGTATGCAGTTCGCGAACAAAACGGTCGCGGAATGGTATGGCGGCCGCAAGGAGGACCTCATCGGCAAGAGTGCGATCGAGCTGCTTGGTAAGGCGGGTTACAAGCGAGTAAAATCCCGGTTTACAGAGGTTTTGTCGGGAAAAACCATCCGGCATGAAGAGCTCAGAACCTTCCCGGACGGCGTCACCCGCTATGTCGATAGCACCAACGTCCCGGATTTCGATGCCGCCGGCGAGGTGCGGGGCTGGTTCACGCTGTTTACCGACATCACCGAGCGCAAGGCAGCCGAGGAAGCGTTGCGCCAGAGCGAGGAACAGCTGCGCGCCATCACCGACAACATTCCCGCTTTCATGGTCTATCTGGGCAAGGATCTTCGCTACCGATTCGCGAATCGGCGGGCTGAGGAGTGGTATGGCCGCCCCGCGGCGAAGATCGTGGGCCGGCACCTCAAGGACGTGATTGGCGAGGAAGCTCTCGAGCTTTTGCGGCCCGGATATGAGGCCGCGCTGGCGGGCAATAGCGTTCGATTCGAGGAAATTCGGCTCTTCCCGGACGGGTCCGAGCGCAGTCTCGATATAACCTATATTCCGGATTTCGGCGAGGACGGACAGGTGCGGGGGTTCTTTGCGTTGCTTCTGGATATCACCGAACGCCGGCACGCCGAAAACGCTCTGCGCCAGACCATGCGGTCCGGCGATCTGTTGCGCCAGATTGCAACGGCGGCGAACGGCGCGACATCAGCCGAAGAGGCGATGGCCGTATGCCTGGAGGCCATAAGCAAACACGGAAGCTGGGATCTGGCGGGGGTTTTCGTGCTGGCCGACGACGATTCCGGCGACATGGCGCCGGCGGGACTGTGGTGGGCGGACAATCCGGATGATTTCACGGCGTTCCAGCAGGCCACCTTGGATGCCCGCTTTGCACCGGGGAAAGGCTTGCCGGGCCGGGTTGCCAAGAGTGGAGAGCCGGCCTGGATTACGGATGTCCACAAAGACAGAAATTTCCCTCGCGCCAGAATAGCCGGCGATATCGCGGTTACTGCCGGGTTTGCCTTCCCCGTTTTGGTCGGGCAAAAAGTCGCCGCTGTACTGGAATTCTTCTCACGCGACACCCGCGAACGGGACGACGATCTTGTCGACGTCGCCGTTCAGGCCGGCACTATCCTGGGCCGGGTGATCGAGCGGCAGCGGGCGGAGCGCGCGCTGCGCGACAGCGAAGAACAAATCCGCTTGATGACGGACAACATCCCGATCCTTATCGCTTATATTGGCCAGGACAAGACGTTCAGTTTCGTCAATAAAACGACGGAGAATTGGTACGCACGTCCAGCGTCGGAGCTTATCGGCCCACCCTTGCGAAAATTGATCGGCAAGGCCGGCCTCGCCAAGGTAAAACCGCGCATTGACCGCGCGCTGAGTGGCGAAACCGTACACTTCCAGGAAACCATGACCTATCCCGACGGCGCGACCCGCCATGTCGACGCGACATATGTCCCGCATTTCGGCGCGCACGGCAATGTCCGCGGGATATTCTCGATGGTCGTCGACGTCACCGACCGCATCAAAACCGAGGAACAGTTGCTCCATGCCCAAAAGATGGAGGCGATCGGCAAGCTGACCGGCGGTGTCGCGCATGACTTCAACAACCTGCTGGCGGTTATCATGGGCAATTCGGAGATTGTCCGCGACAAACTGGGCGATGCCGACCCGGCGGTCCGTGCGATTACACACGCCGCGCTACGCGGGGCAGAATTGACACAGCGCCTGCTCGCATTCGCGCGCCAGAAACCACTTCGCCCCGAGGCGGTGGATCTTGCGGACCTTACCAGACAAACAGCCGACGTACTTTCCCGAACGCTGGGGGAAACCATTGTCATCGAGGTAAAATCACCCCGCGAGCCGTGGCCCGCGAAAGTGGATACCGGCGAGTTGGAAAACGCTATTCTGAACCTCGCCATCAATGCCCGCGATGCGATGCCCAATGGCGGGACCCTGACAATCAAGACCAATAACGTCACCCTGTCGGCGAAGAAGGTGGCGCAATTCGAAGACGCCGCGCCCGGCGAATATATCCAGCTGTCCGTAACGGATACGGGGGAAGGCATGCCCGCCGAAGTTCTGGAACACGCCTTCGAGCCGTTCTACACCACCAAGCCGTTCGGCGAGGGCAGCGGTCTGGGACTGAGCATGGTCTATGGATTTGCGACCCAGTCCGGCGGGTTCGTGACCATCGACAGCCAGAAGGGCAAGGGCGCCACCGTCAATATTTACCTGCCGCGCGCCGAACCGGGTGACACAACCAGCCGTGACTGCCGCCCACTCTGCCAGCCCGCGGGGCAGGGCGGCGTTATCATGGTGGTCGAGGACGACCCCGATGTACGCCGCCTGACCGTAACGCTGCTGTCGACCATGGGATACACCGTGCTGGAGGCGGAAGACGGTGAAAGCGCCCTGCCACTGATACAGAGTGACCGGCATATCGATCTGCTGCTGTCGGATATAGTGCTGACCGGCGATATGAGCGGACCGGCGATCGCCGAGGCCGCCCTGGTGAAACGTCCCGACCTGCGGGTGATGTTCATGTCGGGTTATGCCGAGGACGTAATCCGGCGCGACCGGGAAGGCCGGGGAAAAGTGATGGACGCCGACCTGCTGACCAAGCCCTTCACCCGCGCGCAGCTTGCGCAAAAGGTCAAAGTTGCGATGGGTGCGGATGATTTGTAGAGGACGCTTGTGATATGCCCGCCGGCGCATGGCCGCGCGCTCTGTACAATACAGTCAACACGAAGTACAACACCGCCGATATGAAGCGCGTCTAATCGCGGCGACATGCGCCTCCGAACCCATTACCCGCGCACGAAACCAGTGTGGTAATCCGAAAGACTAAACATGACAGAATTCGAAGGCGTCATTCCGGCGCTTGGCCAGGCGTTGAGCAAACGCGGCTATTCAGTACTGACCCCCGTGCAACAGGCCGTTCTGGCCCCTGAACTCAGGGACGCCGACATCCTGGTTTCCGCCCAGACCGGATCGGGCAAGACCGTGGCGTTCGGCCTGGCGTTCGCGCCCACGCTGCTGGACGGCACGGACCGTTTCGACCGCGCGACCGCGCCCCTGGCGCTGGCCATCGCCCCGACCCGGGAACTGGCGTTGCAGGTCAAGCGTGAACTGGAATGGCTGTACGAATCGACGGGCGCCTCCGTCGCCTCATGCGTTGGCGGCATGGATATGCGAAGCGAGCGCCAGGCCCTGGGCCGTGGCGCGCATATCGTCGTCGGCACGCCAGGACGACTGCGCGATCACGTCGAGCGCGGATCCTTGAATATGACGGAACTCAGGGCGGTGGTGCTGGACGAGGCCGACGAAATGCTCGACATGGGCTTTCGCGAGGACCTTGAATTCATCCTCGGCTCCGCGCCGGCCAAACGGCGCACGTTGCTGTTTTCCGCCACCGTGCCGCGCTCAATCGCTTCCCTCGCCGCGCGATACCAGCGCAATGCGGTGCGTATTTCCACCTCGGCGGAACAGAAACAACATCTCGACATCGAATACCGCGCTCTCACCATCGCACCCCACGACCAGGAAAATGCCATCATCAACGTACTGCGGTATTTCGAGGCGAAAAATGCCCTCGTATTCTGCGCCACCCGCGCGACCGTCAACCACATGACCAGCCGCTTCAACAACCGGGGTCTCTCGGTGGTGGCGCTGTCGGGCGAATTGAGCCAGAACGAACGTAGCCACGCCCTGCAAGCCATGCGCGACGGGCGGGCGCGGGTATGCGTTGCCACCGACGTGGCGGCGCGTGGCCTCGACCTGCCCAATCTGGAGCTGGTGATCCACGCGGACCTCCCGAAAAACCGCGAATCCCTTCTGCACAGGAGCGGGCGAACCGGACGCGCCGGACGCAAGGGGGTGAGCGTCCTGATCGTGCCCCACAGCGCGGGCAAGCGCACCGAGCGGCTGTTGCAAAGCGCCAATGTCAAGGCCGCATGGGCCAAACCGCCATCCGCCGACGAAATCATGCGGCGCGACGACGAGCGCATCCTCGCTGACCCGGCCCTGAGTGAACCATTGAAGGACGACGAGAAAACCTTCACCCGGGAGCTTCTCGCCCGGCACGGCGCCGAGCAGGTCGCCGCCGCTTTTTTGCGTCTGTACCGCGCGGGCCAGTCCGCGCCGGAGGAATTGCGGGATATCGCGCCCGGCGTGCCCAGGGAAGATAAAGCAAGGCCACGCGACGACTTCAAGAACAGCGTGTGGTTCTCTCTGTCGGCCGGCCGCGAGCAATCCGCCGAACCGCGCTGGCTGTTGCCGATGCTGTGCAAGGCCGGCAACATCACCAAGCGCGAAATCGGCGCCATCAGGATCAATCAGGACGAATCCCTGGTGGAGCTTGCGCCAGGATGCGTCGAGAAGTTCCTCGAAGCCGTGGGCCCCAGCCGCACTTTGGAAAAAAACATCGTTGTGACCCGCCTGGACGGTACCCCGAAAAGCATCAAGGACATTCGTGACAAGCCGGGAGCGAACAAAAAGCCATATGTCTCGAAATCCGGCGCGCGAGCCAGATTGGAACCGAAACGCAATTTTGCGCAGACGCCCGCCGAACCGTCGGGAGACCCAATTACCCAGGACCGGCCCATATTAAAGGCCAAGAGCAAGAAACCCTATAAACCTAAATTCGCCAAGGCGGGCGCAAAGACCCGCAATCCGGACATGCCCGGCGCCAAAAAACCAAAACGGAAAAAGCCAAAAAACAAAGCCGGCTAAAACCGGTCGAATGGGTCTTTATCAGCGCCGCTTGGTATCAGACGTCCGAAAACAGGCTGATGTAGGACGTATAGCTGAAGCGCCTGTTTCGGACGTGCCCGGTAATCTCCCGGACAAGGCCTTCTTCCTCGAATTTCGCCATCAGGGCGTTGGCCGACTGGTAGGTTACACCAAGTAGCTCGGCAACCTTATTGACCTGCACGATGGGCTGTTCGAACAGGTGCTCCAGAACATTGATCCCATTTCCTGCAACGCGACCAAGCCGTTGGATGATCAGCCGTCGGTGGTCTTCGCGCATGTCTACGATTTTTCGCGCCGTTTGCGTCGCTTCGTTCGAGACCTCGGCAACACCCTCCAAAAAGAACTTGAGCCAACTCTCCCAATCGCCGTTGTCTCGCGTACCCTGCAGAAGCTCGTAGTAGCGCTGGCGGTGCTTCTTGAAATAGTGTGACAGATACAGGACCGGTTTGGACAGTATTTCCTGCTGGCACAGAAGGAACGTGATGAGAAGTCGACCGACGCGGCCGTTACCGTCAAGAAACGGATGGATGGTCTCGAACTGCGCGTGCATAAGACCGATCCTGATCAGTGCCGGGATGTCCACATCGGCGTGGAGGAAGCGCTCAAAGTCACCAAGCACGTCCATAAGCTGAGACGGGGGCGGCGGTACGAAGCTGGCGTCGCTGATAGTACCGCCCATAACGCCGATCCAGTTCTGACTTTCACGAAATTCGCCGGGGTTCAACTGGTTGCCACGGACGCCCTGCATCAGAAGCTTATGAATCTCACGGATCAACCGTAGAGACATCGGCAGCGTCTCCTGCCGCTGCAGACCGTAATTCATGGCATTGACGTAGTTCAGAACCTCGCCGACATCGTTGGGCCGCTCGGGGTCGAATATCTGCGCCTCGACCTCAAGGACATCGTTGATCGACGCTTGGGTACCCTCGATCTGGCTCGAAAGAACAGCTTCCTTGCGGACATACATGAAGATGAACAATTCGGGGTTCGGCAGCGTCTGAATGGAACCGTCGAGCCGCCCTAACGCCCGATCCGCCCTGGAAAGCAGCACCTGCATCTCCCCGTCGATCCTGACGGGAGGAGCAGGCGGCAAAGCCTCGGGGATGAAAGCGTTGTAGCCTTCCATCTGCCGAACGTATCGGCCTGTTGTCCTGGCGGCGCGATTCATGGCTGAACCATTAAATTCCTATTCTAGTCTGGTCACAATACAGGGACTCGCGGCCCCCCATATTCAAGGCTGATGACAATATAGAGGTCTATATAGACCCATATTCAAACCAATGGAAATAAGCCAGTGTGGCTCGGGCCATATTAAAGGCCACCAATAACACAGTAGCCTGTGAGCTGGTCCCACTTTGTTGGACAGTCTGGCGGCCAGGTTAAGGTGTCTTGCTGGCTGGGGCGGCAGGGATCGAACCTGCGATGACGGGATCAAAACCCGCTGCCTTACCGCTTGGCTACGCCCCAATCGCGACC
>JADFVY010000116.1 GCA_015222795.1 Pseudomonadota bacterium
GCGCAACGCCGCGGCGGCAAGGGCCGGTCGGGCATGAGCACCCGCGACGAAGATTTCGTCAGCGAGGTCTTCGTCGCCTCGACTCACACGCCGATCCTGTTCTTCTCGACGACCGGCATGGTCTACCAGATGAAGGTTTACCGCCTGCCCATGGGCAGCCCCCAGGCGCGTGGCAAGGCGATGGTCAATCTGCTGCCGCTGGACGAGGGTGAGACGATATCGACCGTAATGCTCCTGCCCGAGGACGAGGAAAGCTGGGGCAACCTCAATGTCATGTTCTCAACAACCAGGGGAAATGTTCGCCGTAACCTATTGTCGGACTTCGTGAATATCAAGTCGAATGGCAAGATTGCCATGAAGCTGGACGAAGGGGACAGACTGGTCAATGTGCGGACCTGCGACAAGGATAACGATGTGCTGCTGTCGACCCGGCTGGGCATGTGCATCCGGTTCAAGGTTCCCGATGTTCGCGTGTTCAGCGGCCGGACCTCCACGGGCGTGCGCGGGATCAGGCTGGCCAAGGACGACGAGGTCATATCGATGACCATCCTGGATCACGCCGAGATCGACATGGAAGTGCGTCAGGATTATCTGCGCGCCGCCGCGGCGCTCAGGCGTTCGGCTGACGAGGATGGCGGGACGGAGCCGTCTCCGGCGGAACTTTCACCCACTGAGTTCGGCAAATTGGCCGAAAGCGAGGAGTTCATCCTGGCGGTAACCGAAAACGGCTTCGGCAAGCGTTCCTCGGCCTACGAGTACCGGATTACCGGACGCGGTGGCAAGGGCATCGCCAATATCGAGATGACCGACCGCAACGGCCCCGTGGTCGCCGCCTTCCCGGTGGAGCCGACCGATCAAATCATGCTGGTTACCGATGCCGGCAAGCTGATCCGTTGCCCGATCAACGATGTGCGCGTTGCCGGGCGCAAGACCCAGGGCGTCACCCTGTTCCGCGTGGACAGCGACGAGCGCGTGGTCTCCGTGGCCCGGTTGAGCGATGACGGCGAGGATGGTGAAGAGGGTGAGGATATTGTTGAAGATGAAAATGGCGACGGTGACGGCGACGGTGAAGACGAAAGCTGAAATCGCCCATAATTAAGCGACATGGCAGCAAAAGAACCGAATCAACATGAGCAGTCATCCCAGAACCGGCGTATATCCAGGCACTTTCGACCCCATCACCGTGGGGCATGTGGACGTTATCGCCCGCTCGGCGCTGCATCTCGTGGACAAGCTCATCGTCGCGGTGGCCGCCAATGGCGGCAAGGAGCCGCTGTTCGACGTCAACGAACGCGTCGACCTGGTGCGCGAGGGGCTGGAAGTGCTGCCGCGGGAGGCGCAATCCATTATCGAGGTGCGCCCTTTCGACAATCTGCTGATGCATTTCGTGGCCGAATCCGGCGCATCCGTTATCGTTCGGGGGCTCAGGGCCGTATCGGACTTCGAGTACGAATTCCAGATGGCGGCCATGAACCGGCGGCTCAATTCCGAGGTGGAGACTGTCTTCCTGATGGCGTCCGACAACAACCAGTTCATTTCCTCGCGTTTCGTCAAGGAAGTCGGCCGTCTTGGCGGCGACGTGGCCCAGTTCGTGCCGCCCAAGGTGCATGAACGGCTGATGCGCAAGTTCAAGGAAACCTGAAGCGGTCCGCGGGTCATGGACGAACAGGCTTTCCTGAAAGACGCGCTGTCCAGGCTGGGCCTGTGGCAAGGCGATGGATTGCCATCGTTCGAGGCGTTGCCTGGCGGGGTTTCCTCCGATATCTGGCGCATCGATCTGCCCGACGGCCCGATCTGCATCAAACGCGCCCTGGCGAAGTTGAGAGTCGAGATGGACTGGCGTGTGCCGGTGGAACGCAATGCTTATGAGGTGGCCTGGATGGAGACGGCGCGCGCAGTCGAGCCGGACGCCGCGCCGGAGATATTGGCCAGCGACCCGCAAGCCGGTTTTTTCGCAATGCCATACCTGGATCCGGCGACGCATTCTTCGTGGAAAGACGAGTTAAGACAGGGCAGGGCGGATCCCGCCACCGCGGCGGAGGTTGGCCGGCGGATCGGCCATATCCATGCGGCGACGGCGGGCCGGGACGAGATCGCCCGGCATTTCCCGACCGATGAAATATTCCATGCGATCCGGCTGGAACCCTATCTGGAGGCCACGGCGGCGCGCCATCCGGATTTGCGCCATATCCTGTTCGGATTGTCGCGGCGCACGGCGGGTGAAAAGCATGCGCTGGTGCATGGCGATGTCAGCCCGAAGAACATCATGATTGGGCCCAAAGGCCCGGTTTTCCTCGATGCCGAATGTGCATGGTATGGCGATCCGGTATTCGACATCGCATTCTGCTTAAATCATATGCTGTTGAAATCGCTGTGGAACATAGAGGCGCGCGAATTGTTCCACGAATGCTATGGCGCCATGGCGCCAGCCTGGCTCGATCAGGTGGATTGGGAGCCAGCCGCGGTGGCCGAGGCCCGCGCCGCCAGCCTGTTGCCGGGCCTCTTCCTGGGCCGCGTCGACGGCAAATCGCCGGTGGAGTATGTCACCCAAGAGGCAGACCGCGACAGGGTCCGCCGGGTCGCCCGCCAACTGCTGCTGCATCCGGTGGACCGTCTGGAAGAGGTTCTGGACGCGTGGAAAGAGGAATTGGGACATTGAGCAAGACCGCGATTGAGCAGGTTATTGGCCGCAGGCTGTGGGATTCACGGGGACGCCCGACGGTTGAGGCCGAAATACGGCTGGCGGGCGGCGCGGTCGGTCGGGCGATTGCGCCGGCGGGCGCCTCCACCGGATCCGGTGAGGCGGTCGATCTGCGCGATGGCGGGGTGGCATTCGGCGGTTATGACGTTACCCGGGCGGTCGGCGCGGTGGGCGGCGAAATTTCGGAATGTCTGATCGGCATGGATGCCTGCGATCAGGTTGCGGTCGATGCCGCCATGATGGCGCTTGACGGTACCTCCAACAAGTCGCGCCTTGGCGCCAACGCCTCGGTTGCCGTTTCCATGGCGGTTGCCCAGTCGGCGGCCGCGGCGAACGGAATTTCACTCTGGAACTATCTACTAGTAGACCAAAACCCGCCAATCCCGATTCCCGAGATACAGATCCTCGGCGGCGGCGCCCATGCCGGCCGCAGGGTCGATATCCAGGATTTCATGGTGATCGCGGTGGGGGCGGCGGACTATATCCAGGCGCTGGACTGGACGGCGGAGGTCTATCGCGCCGCCGGCGAAATCATGGCCGGGGAGGGCAGGTTGCGGGGTGTCGCCGACGAGGGCGGATTCTGGCCCGCCTTCGATTCCAACGAGGATGGCCTGGAAATGCTGGTGCGCGCGATCGAGCGCGCCGGCCTGCGCCCCGGCGAGGATATGGCGATCTCGCTGGATATCGCGGCTTCGGAGTTCGGTGAGGGCGGGCACTACCGGCTGGGGCTCGAGGAACGGGAACTGGACAGCGACGGGTTGGTCGACATGCTGGTCGGCTGGGTCGAACGCTATCCCATCGTGGCTGTGGAAGACCCCGTGGGCGAGGACGATGTCGAGGGTTTCAGGCGTTTCACGCAAGCCGTCGGTAATCGCGTGCTGGTCATCGGCGACGATCTGCTGGTGACCGACGCGGGCCGTGTGCGCGAGATGGCGGCCCAGGGCGCCTGCAACGGGCTGCTGGTCAAGCCCAACCAGGCCGGCACGCTGAGCGAGGCCAAGGCCGCGCTGGACGCGGCCAGCCAGGCCGGCTGGACGAATGTGGTCTCGGCCCGCTCGGGCGAAACCGAGGATGTCACCATCGTCCATCTGGCGGTGGGGTGGGGCGCCCCCATGCTGAAGGTGGGTTCCTTCGCCCGTTCCGAACGCATGGCCAAATGGAACGAGGGCATCCGCATTGCCGAATGTCTTGGCGGGCGCGGAGAATTACCGCCGCGCGGGTTGTTTCCCTGGGGGTGAGAGGCAATTTAAAACACCGAGCGACCTCGTCCTTCGAGACGGACCTTCGGCCCTCCTCAGGATGAGGACCCGTGCGTCGGTGTTTCATGAGGTGGATCCAGACGCAAGCGTTGGCGCCTCATCCTGAGGAGCGGCCAGAGGCCGCGTCTCGAAGGACGAGGTCGCTGGTTGCCGACGCGCCCCAACTCAGCCCTGCCAGAGGCCCTCCTTGTGCAGATCCGCCATGGATTCCGTAATGCCGTTGCGCAGAATATCCACCATTTCGTCGACCTGCGCCCGGGTGATGATCAGCGGCGGCGACATCACGCACATATTGATCATCGGGCGCACGATCAGGCCGTTTTCCTGGCAATGGGCGTCAATCCGCTTGCCCATCTCGTAATCCAGGGTAAGCGGATCCTTGCTTTCCTTGTTGTTGACGCATTCGATGCAGGCCATCAGGCCCTCGCCGCGCACCTCGCCCACCAGATCGATCTCCTCCAGCTCCTTCATGCGGGCCTGGAAGTAGGGGCCGACCTCCCGGACATGTTCCAGAAGGCCATCGCGCTCGATGATTTCGATGTTTTTCAGGGCCGCGGCGGCGGCCACCGGATGTCCCGCATAGGTGAAACCGCTGGCGAAATAGCCGATGTCGGTTTCCTTGCTTGTCAGTCTATTGACCACCCGGTCCGAGATGAATACGGCGCCCAGCGGAACGTAGCCCGATGTAATTCCCTTGGCCGACAGGATGATGTCGGGGACGATATCGTATACGTCCTCGGAGGCGAACCAGTGACCCAGCCGCCCGAACCCGGTCACCACCTCGTCCGAGATATACAGAACATCGTATTTCCGGCAGATTTCCAGCGTGCGGCGGTGATAGCCCGGTGGCGGGATGATGACGCCGCCCGAAGCGAGGATCGGCTCGGCAATGAAGGCGCCGACCTTGTCGGGTCCCAACTCCAGGATTTTGTTCTCCAGGTCCGCGACCTTTTCATCGCAGAATGCCTCGATGCTCATGCCCTCGGGGCGGCGATAGGGATGGACCGTCGGCAACAGGTGAACCAGCTCTGTCGCGAAATCCATATGATCCTTGTCCCGCGCCTTTCCGGAACAGGACGACCCCAGATAGGTGCTGCCGTGATAAGCATCGGCGCGTGAAATTATATGTTTCTTTTCAGGGCGTTCCAGGCAATTATTAAAATACATCATGAAACGCAGGGCGGAGTCGACGGCCGTCGAACCGCCGGTGGTGAAGAACACGTGATTCAGATCGCCCGGCGTCAGTTCCGTGAGCTTCTCCGCCAATTCCGACGCCGGTACGTTGCCCAGGCTCCACGGGCTGTAATAGGGCATGCGCATGATTTGCTCTGAAATCGCCTGGGCCATTTCCTCGCGGCCATGGCCGATATTGACGCACCACATGCCAGCCGGCCCGTCGATCAACTTGTTGCCGTCGCTGTCATGCAGGTAGATGCCCTCGGCCTGCGCGATGATCGTCCGCTCTGCCTTGGGCAACGCCTTCAGGTCCTCCCACGGATGAACCCAGTGGCGGTCCTGTTCCTGCAATTTTTTGGTATCGAACGTCAGGTTGGTGCGCATGCCTTTTACTCCTTGATCGCGGGCAACGTCAGAAATCCAGCGCGGGTGTCGCCCGGCGGCGCGGCGGATTATAGAACGGGCGCTCGACGATGCGGCAGCGCGCGGTCGTCTTATCCCATTTCAGTTCCTTGTTAACATAGATTTCGGCCCACAACCCCTCGGTCTTATCCGCATATGCGGCGTCCAGCGTGGCGATGGCGATGTTACGCTTGGCGGTGGGCGACCAGAGGGCCGAGGTGACGAAACCGACCTGGCGGGCGCGCCCATGATAGATCAGCGCACTCTGGGCAGGCTTGCTGCCCTCGATATCCAGCCCGACAATGCGATAGCGAGACCCGGTTTCGCGTTCGTCCAGCAGGGCGCGGCGGCCGTTGAAATGGCCCTTGTCGAAATCGACCAGCCAGTCCAGGGAAAGCTCGAAGGGCGAACGCCGGCGGCTGATATGGGCGACCGTTTCGGCCGCCATGAAGTCGGTATTGGTCTGGATAAATCCGGCCTCGATGCGCGCCATGTCGACCGCCTTCGAGCCCACGGGCACCACCTGGTACAGGGCGCCCATCGCCATTAGCTGGTCCCACAGGGTTTCGGCCAGGTCGGGCGCGACCCACAGCTCATATCCGAGATCCCCGGTAAAGCCGGTGCGGGTGACGGTCAGCGCGCCGCCCTCGAAGGAAAATTCGGCGATATCGAAGGGCTTCATGCCGGCGACGCCGTCCAGTCCCAATTGTTTCAGAACGGCGCAGGATAGCGGGCCCTGCAGCGCCAACCCGGCAATATTCTCGCTGACATCCTCGACAACCACATCGAAGCCCAGACCTGAGTCCTCCAGCCAGCATTGCTGGTGTTCCTGGGAATTCAGCCGATATTCGGTCTCGGCGAGGCGAAAGACCGTGCCGTCGTCGATCACCTTCCCGCCATCGTCGCACCAAACGGCATAGCCGGCGCGTCCCGGCCTGATTTTGGCGGCGTCGCGGGTCAGCAACCGGTTCATGAAGGCCACGGCGTCCGGTCCGGCGATGCGGTATTTCCGCATGGGCGATATATCGTACAAAGTCGCGGAATTGCGGATCGAGAAATACTCGGTCACGACCTCCGAGAAACTATTGACCGTTGTATAGCCGCCCCAGGCCAGCCAATCGTTGGCCAGGGCGAGCGGCGCCTGCCGCGCATGGAACGGTGTGGTCAGCAGCGGGGCCTGATAAGGCGCTAGCGTGTGATTGGTCATGGTTTCGCCTCCACTGCCAGTATCCGCCGCGCCGCATTCATGCCGGCCGTGCCCGTTACGCCGCCGCCGGGATGCGTGCCCGCGCCGCAAAGATAAAGCCCTGGAACCGGCGAGGCATACTGCGCGAAGCCCGGGACCGGGCGCAGCATCAGCATCTGATCCACAGCCAGGTCCCCGTGATGCCAATGACCGCCGGTCATGCCGAATTCGCGCTCAAGGTCCGGCGGGGCCAGCATCTCGCGGGCGACAACCTGCCTGGGCAGACCCGGCGCAAGGGCGGCGATGGTCTTGATGACATGGTCGGCGAAGGCCTCGCGGTTCGCGTCCCAGCCGCCTTTCAGCTCGTAGGGCGCATACTGGACCACCACCGACATTACATTCCTGCCCGCGCTCGCCAGGCTGCCGTCATGCAGGGACGGGATGGTGATTTCCAGGGCCGGCGCGGCTGAATATTCGCCATATTTCGAGTGGTCGAAGGCACGCTCCAGATAGCCCATGTCCGGCGCCAGGATCAGCCGCCCGCCGAGTTTGGCCATATCCAGCCCCGTGAACTCGGGCACACCTTCCAGAACCAGGTTCAGCTTGGCGGCAAGGCCGTTGGTGCGGAAACCGCGCAGGCGCCGCATGAACCCGGTGTCGAGATGCGCCGGACCGACCAGCGACTGGAATGTTCGCTTCGGGTCGGCGTTGGAGACGACCATTCCCGCCGTAATGGTCTCGCCACTTTCAAGCTCCACACCACGGGCATGATCTTCCTCGACAAGAATGCGCCGGACTGGTGCGCCGGTCCTGATCTCCACGCCGAATGATTGCGCGGCATTGGCCAGCGCCTCGGTGACCGCTCCCATGCCGCCCTGCGGGATCGTCAGCCCGTCATTGTTGCCAATGTCGCCGGCAAGACGATAGAGCCAGGTCAATACGCTGCCCGGCGAGCGCGGACCGAAATTGCTGCCCAGCACCGCGTCGAAGGCCAGCGCGCCCTTCAGCCGCTCGTCGGTCAGCTCGTCGTTCAGCAGGTCGAAGACGTTCATATTTACGATGCGCAGGAACTCGCGCATATCAGTCTTGCCTAGAAATCTAAGTCTGAGGCCTAATTTTGCGAAAGCCAACCGATCCCGCCAGTCGCTACCGCCAAGCCTCGGCGGCATCTGTGACAGGGAAGGGTGCAGCGCGCGGGCCATGCGTTTTAGCCGGCGATGCAGTTTCGGCCAGGCTTGCGCGTCGCCGGTTTCATCCAGGCCGTCGATCCGTTGGCCGGTCAGGACCAGATGCCGGCCGTCCTCGCCGAGCGAGACCGTGGGTAACTGGCGCGCCGCCAGCTTGAGGTCATGCTTCTTCAACTTGAGCTGTTTGCGGACCGCGGGGTGCAGTTGATGCAGGATATGAGCGCAGCCCGGGCCAGTAACGCCGGGGGCAAATTCCCGGTTCGCCGCCGCGCCGCCCAGCCTGTCGCTGGCCTCGACGACCAGCACGCGCCGCCCGGCCTTGGCGAGGTACGCGGCACAGGTCAGTCCGTTATGGCCGCCGCCGACCACGACAATATCGTATGCGTTGCTCATCGCGGTTCTCCGGCCTTGCCCATATCTCCGGCCTTGCCCATATCTCCGGCCTTACCCATGTCGCGCAGGATCTCGCGGGCTGCATTGGCCCCCGGCGCGCCCATAACGCCGCCGCCTGGATGCGTGCTGGAACCGCACATGTACATGTTGGTGACCGGCCCGCGGTATTGCGCATAGCCGGGAATGGGCCGATTGAACATGATCTGGTCCATGGTCAGTTCGCCCTGGAAGATGTTTCCCTCGGTCAGGCCGACCTCTTGCTCGATCTCATGGGGCGTGCGGACTTCCATATGCAGGATCAGATCCTTCAGGTCCGGGCTGTATTCCGACAGCATGTCGATTACGGTCTTGCCGAAGGCGTCGCGTTTTTCCGGCGTCCAGGGACCATCGGCCAGATGCGGTGGGACATACTGAACGAAGATCGACATGTAATGCTTGCCCGGCGGGGCCATGGTCGGGTCGGTCAGGGTCGGGATCATCATGTCCACATAGGGCCGGCGCGACCACATGCCGTTTTTCCAGTCGTCGTAGGCGCGCTCGAACCATTCGATGGTGTCGGTGACATGCAGGTCGCCCTGCAGGGCAGGGCAGTCCGCGGGCACGCCGTTGAAAGTAGGCATGCCGTCCAGCGCGATGTTCAGCTTGCCCGACGAGCCGCGGATTTTGAAGTTTCGCACGGCTTTCACGAATTCCGGCGGCAGGTCGGATTCCTCAAAGGTCTCCAGGAAGGTTCGCTTGACGTCCATGTTGGAGATCACGGCGCGGGCGTGAATTTCCTCGCCGTCGGCCAGCGCCACGCCGATTGCGTTGCCGCCCTTGACGATGATTTTCGATACGTCGGCGCCGGCGCGGATCTCGCCGCCATGGGTCTGGAACGCCGCGGCCAGCGCCTTGCTGATCGACCCCATGCCGCCGCGCGCAAAACCCCAGGCGCCGATATTGCCATCGACCTCGCCCATATAATGATGCAGCAACACGTAGGCCGAACCGGGCGAGCGGGGGCCCAGGCCGGTGCCGATTATCGAGCTGCCCGCATAATGCGCCTTGACCAGTTCATTCTCAAAATATTGCTCGAGGAAATCGACGCAACTCATTGTCCAGAAACGGATTGTATCGGCCATGCCTTCCTCGCCGAGATCCCAAAACTCGCGCCCCAGATCATAGAGTCCGCGCAGATCGCGGGGCTTCAGGGAGGCCGGGTCCGGCGGCATCTTGGCCAGCATGGGTTTGATGAATCGGCACTGGCGCATGATTTCGGCCGCATAGCGGTCATAGGCCTCGGCGTCTCGATGGGAGTGGCGCGCGATTTCGCGCCGGTTCATGTCATGGTCCTTGTAGGATGCCAGATAACCGCCGTCGCGCGACATGGTCAGCCCGCCATTATAGGGGACGACCTGCAGCCCGTAACGCGCCAGATCGAGGTCGCGCATGATCTCGGGCCGCATCAGGCTGCTGACATAGGAACAGTTGGAATAGGTGAATCCGGGATAAATTTCACGGCTGACCGCCGCGCCGCCGATATAGGGATTGCGCTCAAGCACAAGCACGTCTAGCCCGGCGCGGGCAAGATAAGCCGCGGTCGTAAGGCCGTTATGCCCGGCCCCGATGACGATAACGTCATGGCTTTTCATGCGATTTCCCTGTTCTCCGACCCAGGCCGGCAACGATTTCCTGGCATCAGTTTAGTCCGAACCTGTCGTGCACGTCCAGTTTATTGAATGAAGATTCAATCAATTTTACATTCTAGTGCATTGCGTTCTTGCAGTTTCCACTCATTGCCCATATCGTTGGCTTTATGAGGAAGGGACAAACTCGAACTGCCGGCTCCAGAGCGAACGTAAAACACCTGCGCCGCGAACAGCTTATCGAAGCGACGATGAAGACGATCGCCCGGTATGGCTATGCCCGCACAACGATGTCGCATGTCGCGAAGGCTGCGGGCCTGTCCCAGGGCATCGTCAATTTCTATTTCAAGACCAAGGAAGCGCTGCTGTACGAAACATTCGTGCATCTGGCCGAAGAGTACGAGACACTGGTGGGGCAGGCGCTGAATGGCGCCGGCGACGATCCGGCCGCCGCGCTGGTCGCCATGATCGAGACCGATCTGGGGCCGCGGGTTTGCACGCCGACCAAGATTGCGGTTTGGCTGGCATTCTGGGCAGAATCGCGAAGCCGGCCGAAATACCGTGATCTCTATCGTAATTTGGCGGACGGCTATTCAACGGAGGTTCATAAGTTTTGTGCGAGGCTGGTCGCTCGTGGTGGCTATGAGGGGCTGGACCTTGAGGCGATTTCGGTCGGCTTCGTTGCCCTTATAGACGGTTACTGGGTTAACCTTGGCGTCGCGCCGGATACCGTGGACCGGGGTAAGGCCAAGGCCGCCTGCCACGCCTATTTTGCCGGGTTCTTCCCGGTGGAGTTCGGTGCGTTGGAGATACAGGCCGCGCTGGAGGAAAACCGCAAGGCGGGATGATGAAATTTGCAAACCGGTAGTTGGGCCACGTATCGGCCCTTGAGGAAATTACCACAACAGGGACGGGATACCGCCCCATAACAACCTAAACAGCGAGGAAAAGATGGATAAGAATGAAATGATGGACCGCCTTGCGGCCGGCACGCTAAGCCGCCGCAATATGTTGAAGGGCCTGTCGGCGCTGGGAATCGGCGTTACCATGACGCCCTATTTCCATAACCAGGCCATGGCCGCCGCGCAGGCGACCTACTTCACCTGGGAAGGCTATGAAGTACCGGAACTGCATGGCGATTATATCAAGAAGCATAAAGCCAGCCCCGAGGTATCGATCTTCGCCGACGAGGGCGAGGCGCTTCAGAAGATGATTGCGGGTTACACACCGGACGTTGCGCATCCCTGCTCCTACAATGTAAATCTGTGGCGTGAAGCCGGGGTTTTGCAGTCGATCGATACATCGCGTCTGTCGAATTGGGGCGATCTTGTCAGTTCATTGAAGGTCATCCCGGGCACGCAGCATGAAGGCAAGCAGTTCTTCGTACCGTTCGACTGGGGCAACACCTCGATCCTGTACCGGACCGACCTTGTCGACATCAAGGAAGAGTCCTGGGGCCTGATGTGGGACGAGCGCTACAAGGGCCGCCTGGCGACCTTCTCCGGCGCCAACGAAACCGTGCCTTACACGGCGGTCTACGCCGGCATCGATCCCTGGAACATGAGCGACGCAGACCTTGCCAAGGTCCGGGCATTGCTTGAAAAACAGCGGCCGCTGATTCGCTTCTACGCAGACGACGTGTCGTCCATCGAGCAGGGCCTGGCGTCCGGCGAAATCGTTGCGGGCTCGACCTGGAACAGCTCCAACGTGCTGCTCAAGAGCGAGGGCGTTCCGGTCAAGTTCATGAACCCCAAGGAAGGCATCATGACCTGGGTCTGCGGTCTTGTAATACATAAAGACGCTCCGAACCTGGATGCGGCCTACGACCTGATCGACGCCATGCTGTCGCCGGAAGCCGGCAAGTTCATGATCGTCGATTACGGCTACGGACATTCCAACACCAAGTCCTTCGACGCGGCCGGTGACGAGGCCATCGAGGCGGCCGGCCTGTCGCGCGATGTTGAAGCATTCCTGAAAGCGGGCGTCTTCAGCAACGAGTTCAAGAACCGCGACGAGGTGCTTAAAATGTTCGAAGAGGTCAAGGCCGGCCTGTAAGCCAGCCGGACTGAATAACGGCGGACCGGGAGCCTGTTTTCAGGGCGTCCGGTCCGCCGGCTTTTTTCCACGCAGACGGATTATTCCATGACAAGTGAGGCGCAAACAGCCCCGCCAGCCGGTATGTTTGGCCGTGTTCACACGGCGATCAAAGGGGGGCTATTCCGGCACGCGGGTTTGCGCGGCTATATTCTGTTATCGCCGACATTGCTGGTGCTGGTGGGGGCGATGTGCCTGCCGGTTGGCATTCTGGCGGTATACAGTTTGTGGACCCAGACCGGTGTCGAGATCGACCATACGCTGACCCTGGCCAACTACCTCAAGATATTCAACAAGCTGTCCTATATGTTGCTGATCGGGAAGTCGGTATTGATTTCCCTGACGGTTACCGTGGCGACCGTGCTGCTGGCTTATCCGATCGCTTATTTCATCGCCTTCAAGATAAAGCGCCACAAGATCGTCTGGCTGATCCTGATCACGATACCGTTCGTTACCAGCTACCTGCTGCGCGTCTTCGCGTGGAAGATCATTCTCGGGTATAACGGCATCATCAATTCCGGCCTGAAATGGCTTGGCGTCATCGACGAACCGCTGACATTCCTGCTCCACAATCCCACGGCTGTCGTCATCACCCTGGCGCATGCATGGGCGCCGATCGCGATCCTGCCGATATTCGTCTCGCTGGAGAAGATGGACCGCTCCCTGCTGGAGGCGGCGACGGATTTGGGGGACAGCCCGCTGCAGCGTTTTTTGCGCGTGACCCTGCCGTTGTCTATTCCGGGCGTGGTTGCCGCTTCGATGCTGGTATTCATCCCCACGGTCGGCGACTACATCACCCCGCAACTGGTGGGCGGGCCGGACGGCATGATGGTCGGTAGCCTGATGCATGCCATGTTCTTCCGGGCCAACGACTGGCCGCTTGGATCGGCTCTGGCGATCGTCTCGGCCCTCGCGATCACCGTGACCAGCCTGGGGGTCTGGTTCCTGACCAAGCAAGCGCGGGAGCGGGCGGTATGAAATTTCAGCTCCCTTCCTGGATGCGCGGCGGCGGGCTGACGACCTACGCCGTTCTGTACATGGTCTTTCTCTATGTGCCGGTGCTATTTCTGCCGCTGTTCTCGTTCAATGACGGCATTTATATCGCTTTTCCGCTGAAGGGCTTCACCTTCAAATGGTACGAAGCCATGATCCAGACCGAATCCCTGCAGGCGGCGCTGTTCAACAGCATCAGGGTCGCGTGCTCGGTTTCGATTATCAGCACGATTCTTGGCGTTCTGGCCGCGCGCGCCTTTACCCGCTACCGGTTCGTCGGGCGCAAGCCGACCCTCGGCTTGCTGGCGCTGCCGCTGGTGGTGCCGGGTATTATTCTCGGCATCGCGCTGCTGATCATGGCGAACCGGCTCGGGATACCGTTGTCGCTGTTCACCATCGGCGCCGCGCATGTGCTGATCGCCACGCCGTTCGCCACCTTCGTTATGATCTCACGCATGGAAGGGTTCGACGCCAACCTCGAGGAGGCCTCGCGCGATCTTGGCGAGACCGGCTGGACCACGTTCTGGCGGGTTACTTTCCCCCTGGCAATGCCGGGAATCGTCGCCAGCCTGCTGCTGACATTCATCGAATCCTTCGATGAGTTCATCCTGGCCTTTTTCCTTTCCGGGACGGACGCGACCTTGCCGATCTACATCTGGAGCCAGCTTCGCTTTCCCAAGAGACTGCCGGTGGTGCTTGCGCTGGGCGCCTGCATCCTGCTGTTCACCGTAATCACCGTCGCATTCGCCGAATGGGTGCGCCGCAAGGGGGTCAAACCGGCTCCCAAATCAGAGAATTAGTAGGCTTACAATGGAAAATCGTTCGGATTTCGTCTCCATCCGCGACGTGTCGAAACATTTCGGCACGGTGCGCGCCGTCGACGGTGTGTCGCTGGACATCGCCCAGGGCGAGTTCTTCGCGCTGCTGGGGCCTTCGGGATGCGGCAAGACCACGCTGTTGCGCATTCTCGGCGGGTTCGAGGCGTCCAGCACCGGCAGCGTCCATATCGACGGCGCCGACTTGACCATCGAACCGGCGAATTTGCGGCCTGTGAACATGGTGTTCCAGAATTACGCGATCTTCCCGCACATGAATGTGCGCCAGAACATCGCCTACGGCCTGCGCAAGGACGGCCTGTCCAAGGAAGAGATAGCGCGGCGGGTCGACGAGACGGTGGCCACGGTCAAACTGGAAGGACTCGGCGACCGGGGATCGCACGAAATTTCCGGTGGCCAGCGCCAGCGTGTCGCGCTGGCCCGGGCGCTGATCAAGCATCCCAAGGTTCTGTTGCTCGATGAGCCTTTGAGCGCGCTGGACAAGAACCTGCGTGAACAGATGCGGGTCGAGCTACGCGCCTTGCAACAGAAAGTCGGCATCACCTTCATCTTCGTCACCCACGACCAGGAAGAGGCCCTGTCCATGGCCGACCGCATCGCCGTCATGTCCGACGGCAAGGTGCGCCAGGTGGATACGCCGGAACGTCTCTATGAGGCGCCGACCAGCCGAGAGGTGGCCGCCTTTATCGGGTCGATGAACTTTTTCGACGCGTCAATTGTTGGCGTGGAGGGCGGCGTGGTGACGGTGGACGCCGGGCCGTTGGGCAAGTTGCGGGTTAGCCCGCCCGATGACGGCGCGCCGATGGCGGGCGAGGCAGTCACGGTTGGGATCAGGCCCGAGAAACTGACCCTTGCCACCACACCGCCGGCCAACGGCGCCAATTGCATCAAAGGAAGACTGACCGCCGCGTCCTATCTGGGCGAGCGCAACCATTTCTTCGTGACGGTCGAGGGCGTGGACGATCCGATCTCGGTGGCCAGCCAGAACAGCAGCCCAATCGCCCAGAAAGGCTGGCAGGAGGGCAGCGAGGTATGGCTGACCTGGGAGCCCGAAGGCGCGCGCCTGCTGCGCGCCTGAACACAGTCTTCTCCCGAAAGGTTTGCATAATGAGTCGCGATCCGCGCTACGACATCCTGTTCGAGCCGATAAAGATCGGTCCCGTCACCGCCAAAAACCGTTTCTACCAGGTACCCCACTGCAACGGCATGGGGTTCAACATGCCGCAGACCCACGCCCGTATGCGCGCGATGAAGGGCGAGGGCGGTTGGGCCGTGGTCTGCACCGAGGAGTGCATGATCCATCCGTCTTCCGACTACACACCCGAACCGCAGGCGCGGCTCTGGGACCGTCAGGACATCAAGTACCTGGCATTGATGGTGGACGCCCTGCATGGCGAGGGTGCGCTGGCCGGCGTCCAGCTGGCCCATAACGGGGTTGGCGCGCAGAATCTCTATACCCGGCTCAAGCCGCTGGGGCCGACGCATCAAGCCGGGGTTACCGGCGTGCCGACCCAGACCCGTGGCATGGACAAGGCGGACATCAAGGAATTCCGCCGCTGGCACCGCAACGCCGCGCTGCGCGCGAAAGAGGCTGACGCGGATATCGTCTATGTCTATGCCGCCCATGATTCGACCTTGCTGATGCATTTCCTGCAAAGCCGCCGCAACCAGCGTACCGACGAATATGGCGGTTCGCTGGAAAACCGCATCAGGCTGTTCCGCGAGGTGCTGGAGGAGACCAAGGACGCGGTGGGCGATCGCTGCGCCGTTGCCGTGCGCGTGGCCGTGGACGAACTGCTGGGCCCCGACGGGATCGCCGCGGACGGCGAGGGACGCGAGATCGTTGAACGGCTTGCCGAACTTCCCGACCTGTGGGACGTCAATGTCAGCAATTGGGAAAACGATTCGGTGACCTCCCGCTTCGGTGAAGAGGGCCGTCAGGAGCAATATGTCGGCTTCGTGAAATCACTGACCAGCAAGCCGGTTGTCGGCGTCGGCTGGTTCACCTCGCCCGATACCATGGTCAGCCAGGTCAAGCGTGGTGTTCTGGACATGATCGGCGCGGCGCGGCCGTCTATCGCCGATCCATTCCTGCCCCGGAAGATCGAGGAAGGCCGGATCGACGAAATTCGCGAATGCATCGGATGCAATATCTGCGTGTCGGGACAGCTCACTTTCACGCCGATGCGCTGCACCCAGAACCCGACGGTGGGCGAGGAGTGGCGGCGCGGCTGGCATCCGGAAAAGATCGAGGCCAGGGGATCGGACGCCAGGGTCCTGGTCGTCGGCGCCGGCCCGTCTGGGCTTGAGGCGACGCGGGCGCTGGGCCAACGCGGTTATGCGGTGACTCTGGCCGAGGCCGGCAGGGAACTGGGCGGCCGTGTCACCCGGGAGTCCGGTTTGCCCGGACTGAACGCCTGGGCGCGGGTGCGCGACTGGCGGGTCGGGCGGATTCGCGAGATGGCCAATGTCGAGGTTTATCTCGACAGCGCGCTGACCGCGGAACAGGTCTTGGACTTCGGCTTCGAGCATGTGATCCTGGCAACCGGGGCCACTTGGCGCCGCGACGGCGTCGGCGTCAACAACACCGCGCCGGTCCCGGGTTCGGACGGACCAGCGATTTACACGCCCGAGGATGTTTTCGCGGGCGCCGATATCGCCGGTCCGGTGCTGGTATTCGATGACGATAATTTCTACATGGGCGGCGTGATCGCCGAGAAACTGCGCGGCGACGGGCTGGAGGTCACCCTGGCGACCACCGAATCGGTGGTTTCGGCCTGGACCGCGCATACCCTGGAACAGACCCGTATCCAGACCCGCATCCTCGAACTCGGCATAACGGTCGTGCCGCTGCATAACCTGGCGAAAGTCGGGGCCGGCGAGGCCGAGCTTTCCTGTATTTATACCGAGCGTCGGCAGACCGTCCCGGCGGCCTCGATCGTCATGGTCACATCGCGCCAGCCGAACGACGCGTTGCGGCTGGAACTGACCGGTGACCGGGACAGACTGGCGGCGGCGGGTATTCTGTCGGTCCAGGCAATCGGCGACGGCGACGTTCCCTCGACGATAGCGGCGGCCGTATATGACGGCCACCGGGCCGCCCGCGAACTCGACGCGGACATCGATACCGATATGCCGTTCCGGCGCGAACGTATCCACCTGGAAGAGGCGAGTTGAAGGCCGCGTCATAACGCCCGCAACATAAGGAAAAGCCATGGCCCGCGATCCGCGCTACGACATCCTGTTCGAACCGATAAAGATCGGTCCCGTCACAGCCAGAAACCGTTTCTACCAGGTGCCCCACTGCACCGGTGACGGCTGGCTGCGCCCGCGCATGGTGGCGGGCTTACGCGGGATGAAGGCCGAGGGCGGCTGGGGCGTGGTCTGCACCGAATACTGCTCCATCCATCCGTCCTCCGACGATCTGCCATACCCCTCGGCAAGCCTGTGGGACGATACCGACATCAGGGCCAACGCCCTGATGACCGACATGGTCCATGAGCATGGTTCGCTGGCCGGGGCCGAACTCTGGTACGGCGGCAGTCGCACCGCGAACCTGCATAGCCGCGAAGTTTCGATGGACGTGGACAGCCTGCCGAATACCAACGGCGATCCGTATCAGACACGCGCCATGGACAAGGCGGACATCCGGACCTTGCGCAAATGGCATCGTGACGCGGCCCTGCGCGCCAAGGCGGCGGGGTTCGACATCGTCTATGTCTATGCGACTCATGGCTATTTGCTTTCGCATTTCATGTCGGCGCAGACCAACAACCGGATCGACGAATATGGCGGCAGCCTGGAAAACCGGGTCCGCCTGGTCCGGGAACTGATCGAGGAAACCAAGGACGCCGTTGGCGACAAATGCGCCGTCGCCGTGCGGTTTTCGCCCGAGGAAGGCGGTGGCGGCGATGGCGTTCCCATTTATGGCGAGCGTCGCGAGATGTTCGAGATGCTCGGTGAACTGCCGGACCTGTGGGATATCAACATCGACGACTACTCGCTGGAGATGGGCGTGTCGCGCTTCGTCAAGGAAGGCGCGCTCGAACCCTATATGTCGTTCGTCAAATCGGTGACCACCAAGCCGGTGGTGACGGTCGGCCGCTTCACCTCGCCCGGCGCCATGGTCGGCCAGGTCAAGCGCGGCATCGTCGATTTCA
>JADFVY010000117.1 GCA_015222795.1 Pseudomonadota bacterium
AAAGGCGGGCATGAAAACCCGGGCCGCGCGCAACGGCGCGGAGGCTCTGCGGTTCTTTAACGCCACCGGTACGGATTTGATCGTGCTGGATATCAACATGCCCGAACTGGACGGCCTGGATGTCTGCCGTGAATTGCGCAAGACCAGCGACGTCCCGATCCTGTTCCTGTCTTCGCGCGACGACGAGATCGACCGTATTCTGGGACTGGAAATCGGTGGCGACGATTATGTCACCAAGCCGTTCAGCCCGCGTGAACTGGTCGCCCGGGTGAACGTCATCCTCAAGCGCGCGCGAAACGGCCCGCCCGAAGGGAATGCCGAGGCCCTAATGCGGCACGGGCGCCTGGCGCTCGATCCGCTGGCCCACCAGGTCACCTGGGACGAAACACCTGTTTCCCTCACCGCCACCGAGTTTTCCATCCTGCATGGGTTCCTGCGCCGGCCCGGACGGGTTTTCGATCGAGACGCCGTGATCTCCAACGCCTACGGCGTCAACATTCATGTCAGCGACCGGACGATCGACAGTCACATCCGGCATATCCGCGCAAAGTTCCGCGAGCTGGGCTGCGAGGCCCTGATCGAAACAGTGCACGGGGTGGGCTATAAACTGGCCCCATGCGAATAGCGCCCGCCAGATGACCAGCGATTTCCGCCCGAGCCTTCGGACAGTCCTGCTGGCCGTCAATCTGGCGGTCGTCGCGCTGCCGCTCGGCGGCATTTTCTTTTTCCGGATCTACGAAAACCAGCTCGTCCAGCAGACCGAGGGCGAACTGATCTCGCAGGCGGCCGTTATCTCGGCGGCATACCGCCAGAAAATCATCGAATATCAGCCCGATCGTCAAGATTACGGCATCGCGTTAAGTGAATTGCCCCCACCGGTCGACGACTATTACACGCCGATCACGCCGCAAATCGATTTCGCGCAAAACGAATTGTTACCGCCACGGCCCGATGGCCTGATTCCCGATAAACTCGCCGACCCGACGGCAGCCGTGATCGGTGAAACCATGTCCGGCATCTTCATCGACGCGCAGAAAACAACGCTCGCCGGGATGAAGCTGCTCGACTTCAACGGCGTGGTCGTCGCCGGCCGCCATAATCTCGGCGAATCCTTTGTCCACGTCCATGAAGTGGAACGGGCGCGCCTCGGCCTTTACACCAGCGTGATCCGGCAGCGGTTTTCCGATAAACCGGCGCCGCTCGCATCGATCAGCCGCGGGACAGGCATCCGTGTCTTCATCGCCATGCCGGTTATCCAGGGCGACCGGCTGTGGGGCATCGTCTATCTGTCGCGGACGCCGAGAAATATCTTCAAGCATCTGTACGACGAACTCGACAAGGTGATTTTCGCCGCGCTCACCATCCTGGGGCTGACCTTGCTTCTGGTCTTCCTCACCGCATTCACGATATCGCGCCCGATCCATCAGCTTATTGCCCGCACTCGGCTCGTGTCGGGCGGGATCCATAAGGCCATGCAACCGCTGGAAAAACCCGGCACAAGGGAAATGGAGCTGCTGTCGCAAAGTTTTGCGGATATGGCGCGCTCTCTTCACGAGCGGTCGCAATATATTCGTGATTTCGCGACCCATGTTTCCCATGAATTCAAGACGCCGTTGACCGCCATTCAAGGCGCGGCGGAACTTTTGCATGAGCATTTCGATGAAATGTCGGCCGAGGAAAAAAACAGATTCCTGCAAAACATCGTCGCCGACAGCGAGCGCCTCAAACTTCTGGTGACCGGATTGCTGGAACTGGCGCGCGCCGACAACGCCGAGCCCTCGGTGGAGGCGCTGGACGTGGCGCGGGCCCTGCGCGCCATGAAGACCAAATATGACGAGCACGACATCATGATCATCGGTAGCGATGCCCAGGCGGCGGCGATCGGAATGTCGAGCGACAATTTCGATATGATCTTCTCCAACCTCCTGGAGAATTCCCGCCAGCACGGCGCGACGGGAGTCCGGATCGATATTGCGCGCTACGGCGACCAGGTAGAGATCGGCTTTGCCGACGATGGAACGGGCATCCCCGCTGCAAACAGGCAACAGATCTTTACGCCGTTTTTCACGACCAGGCGGGAGCAGGGTGGAACCGGGCTCGGGCTCGGCATCGTCAAATCGATCCTGGATGCCCACAAGGGCCGGATCAAACTGGCCGACGGCGAAACCGGAACAAAATTCATCATGACGCTTCCCATCGCGCAGAGGGAAAGTGCCTGATAGCTTTCAATGCGCTATTTGCGGCCCAACAGTTCCATCAGTTCGTCCCATTCACGCTTGCTCAGGCCGCTGTCTTCCGGGGTTACCGTCTCGCCAGCCAGCATGCGGCGGACGATGTCGATGCCGTGGCGCGACAGATGCGCCCCGCCCACCGCGTAATCCTCGAAGGCCTCGCAGGCGATCGGCAGCCAGCGGCGCACCATGTCCAGCATCGCCTCGGCATAGACGCGGATTTCGTACTGGGCGTGTGGGTCGGCGCGCAGCGACAGGAAATGCAGCAGATTGTGCAAATCGACCTTCCAGTACCACTGGGTATAGATATTCAGCGGCAGGTTCATGCGGGCGAGCTCGCGCGCCAGGCCCGGGCGTTCCGGGTCGCGCGGATTGCCGTCCGCGTCCTCGTTCAGCATTTCCTCGTAATGGTCGTAGCACTGGGCCGCGTCGTCACGCAGCATGGCCAGCACGCGCGCGGCCTCGTCGCCCTGCAGCACCTCGCCCCGGCCCTGGCGGTTGGCCACCGACTGGGCCGCCAACTGTTCGGGCGCGGGGACATAGAATTCGCGGTCGAGGATCGAATAGCGCGCGGAATACTCGTTGACGTTGGCGGTGCGGTGGCGGATCCACTGGCGCGCCACGAAGACCGGCAGCTTCACATGAAACTTGATCTCGCACATCTCGAAGGGCGTGGTGTGCCGGTGGCGCAACAGATAACGGATCAGTCCGCGGTCGCTGGTAACCTG
>JADFVY010000002.1 GCA_015222795.1 Pseudomonadota bacterium
CTTCATCGACCACTGTGTTGTCGGTGGTGTTGGCGTTGATCTCAATCTTGAAACCGTAATTCAGGCCGTTGTCGGCGGTTCCCGAAACATTGAGTTGAAGCTCGGCCTCATCGACGCCGAAATACCAGTCGTGATCCTGCCGGCCGGTGCCATCGATGTCGTATTTCGTAAACTCGGCGCCCACCCAGGTTGTGGCATCCGGCGGAAAACCGATTTCGTCCCAGGTGTCCGTCACTTTCGTGTTGTCCTGGTCCACCCAGTAAAACTGGAAGTTGGCATTGCCGGTAAGTTTCCATGTCGGCGCTTCCGCGGCCATCGCCGCGCCGCCGAGGATCGCGGCCGCGCTCACCAGCGCCGTGCCGCCAAGAAGTCCCTTTTTCATCGTCATCTACCCCCTGTGTAATAGGTTTCAACGTATACCGCGACACCCCCGCCCAAGGAAAAACAATCCGCATCGGGCAATGTCTTGAGCATTACAAACCAATTGCGGAGGTTATTCAAGAAATAAATTGGAACTTCGCCGGGCGGCCGGAATGGCACGACCGTGGCGATTTTTTCCTTTCCCCGGCCGGGCAAATGTGTATATTGCGCCGCTTCTTAACTCCTTGCCGGGTTCCTCACGGGGCTCGGCTAGGTTCGGGACGATCGATACCGCGGGTGGGCCGCGGCGACGCCGGGCCGCAAACAGCCAAAGGGAGTCTGACTACAAATGCCATACTATGAGAATGTCTTCATCGCGCGGCAGGATATTTCCTCCGCCCAGGTGGATGCGCTCGTCGATGCCTTTTCCGAGATCATCACGGGTGCCGGCGGCCAGATTCACCGCCGCGAATACTGGGGGCTGAAAAGCCTGCAGTACCGCATCAAAAAGAACCGCAAGGGCCATTACGTTCTGCTGAACATCGAGTCAACCTCGGAAGCGATGCAGGAAATGGAGCGCCAAATGCGCCTCAACGAGGACTTGCTGCGCCACCTGACTGTGCGCACCGATGAAATCCCCGAGGGACCGTCGGTCATGACGCAGGGCCGCGGCGACCGCGAACGCGCCACCCGCGATGGCGACGACCGTCCGCCACGCGAAAGCCGGACGTCCGATACGCCGGCGCCGAAGGTAACGGCGCCCGCGGCCGAGGCGCCCGCAGCCGAGGCACCCGCGGCGGCAGCCACCGAAGAGACAACTGTTAAAAAGGGAGACGAAGAATGAGCGCCGATGCCAAAGCCGACAGCGGCCGCCGGCCATTCTTCCGCCGCCGCAAGACATGTCCCTTCACCGGGCCGAACGCGCCGGCGATCGATTACAAGGACGTCAAAACGCTGCTGCGCTTCACGTCGGAGCGCGGCAAGATCGTGCCGAGCCGCATCACCGCCGTTTCGAACAAGAAACAGCGTGTACTGGCCCGCGCCATCAAGCGCGCCCGGTTCCTGGCTCTGATGCCCTATATTTTAAAGTAAGGCAGAGCCCGTCTTCGCGGCGAGCCAGGGAATACTGGTATGACCATCCCATGGTGGTTGTTGGGTGCGGGTGCCGGCATTGCCAGCGCACTGCTATTAGGAGTCACGCCCACAAACCTGCTGGGCGCCATGCTGTTGTCTGTCCTGATTCCGGTGCCGCTTTTCATGGCGGGACTGGGCTTGGGGACAATGGCCGGCGCGATTGCCGCGGCGGTTGCGACTTTGGTGGTGCTGGTTAACCATGGACCGATGATCGGGATGCGTTTTGCGGGCGAATTCGCGGCCCCTGTGGCTATACTGGTACGTCAGGCAATGTTGTCACGCACCGACGATAGCGGGACAGAGTGGTTTCCGGCGGGTTTACTGACCGCGACGCTATCGGTTATCGGGCTGGGCTTTGCAATCGCGATTTCGGCGATCATATCGTCGCTGGCTGTGCAGGAACTTTTTGATGAGCGCCTGCGCATCTTCGCCGAGAACTTCGCGGCCGGTAACGAAGGGATTACCGCCGACACGTTGCTGGAATGGATGGAGCCCATCAAACGGCTGTTGCCGGGGATGACAACCGTCATCTGGATGGTGAACCTGATTGCCGCCGGCGCTCTGGCTCAGGCAGCGTTGGTGAAGTTGGACCGGAATTTGCGGCCCTGGCCGAATTTTATGGCGATGGAACTACCCAGTTGGATGGTGGTTGTCGCAACCGTGCCCCTGGCCGCCGCCATGGTGCTGCCGGAGCCGGCGAGAACATATGCGTTGGCCATGACTTTCGCGGCCTGTTTCGCGTTTCTGTTGCAGGGGCTGGCCGTGGTCCACGCCTTCAACAGGAAGATCCAGGGAGGCACGATCCTTCTGGTGATCTTCTACGTGCTGGTATTCGGGCAAGGGTTCCCGGTAGTGCTGTTGGTGCTGCTGGGCGCCGTGGAGCAATATGCCTGGGTACGCCGCCGATGGATTGAGAAAACGAAAGAATAACGCGGGATTGCGTTATTCGGCTTTTGGGTTTAAACGAACGACCGAATTTGGCTTCGCGGGCGCGAAGCACAGGAGGATAGAAAGATGGATGTAATTTTACTCGAGCGTGTGGAGAAACTGGGTCAGATGGGTGACGTGGTCAACGTCAAGCCCGGCTTTGCTCGTAATTTCCTGCTGCCACGCAACAAGGCCTTGCGCGCTACCAAGCAGAACAAGGAAATTTTCGACCAGAAGCGCCAGCAGTTGGAAGCCGAAAACCTGACCCTGAAGGGCGAGGCGGAGAAGATCGGCGCGAAACTGGACGGCATGCGTATCAGCATGATCCGCAGCGCCGGCGAGAGCGGCCAACTCTACGGATCGGTCAACTCGCGCGATATCGCCGAGGGCGTCACCGCGGGCGGCGTCACGATCACCCGCAATCAGGTGGTGATGGATCATCCGATCAAAATGCTGGGACTGCACGACATGCGCGTCAGGCTGCATCCGGAAGTTTCGGTCACCGTCGTGGTCAATGTGGCGCGTTCGGATGAAGAAGCCGAGCGCCAGGCAGAACTGGGCCGCGCTATCACGGCGCAGGAAGACGATCGCGCCGAGCAGGCGGCCATGGCTGCCGAAACCGCAGCCGCCGCAGCCGCCGCCGCAAGGTCCGAGGAGATGCTGGAGCATGCCCCGGAAGAAGATCTCGTGGAATCGGTGGTAGCCGAAGTGACTGGTGAAGCCGAAGCCGAGGCAGCCCCCGAGTCGGCCGCGCCGGCCGAGGAAGCAGCGCCGGCCGAGGAAGCCTCCGAAGAGGCCGGCGAGGAAGAAAACAAGGACTGAACCCCTTGAAAACAATCCGGTCGGAGAGTTATCCCCGATATCCTCTCTATTGAACACTTACACCCGCCGCGAGGCGGGTGTACTGTTTCAGGCATGAATTCAACCGCCCCCGAAAACACTGTCACCCCGCTTCGCAATGACGGGGGCGACACCCCCGCCTACCGCATCCCGCCCCACAACGCAGAGGTGGAAGCCGGGCTTCTGGGCGCAATTCTGACCAACGACCGGGCGTTGGAAAAGGTCGCGGATTTCCTGCAGGCCGATCACTTCTACGAGCCTGTCCATGGCCGCATTTACGATGCCGCGCGCCGATTGGTGGAGCGCGGCCAGAAGGCCAGCCCGCAGACGCTGGCTCATTTCTTTGTGGCGGATGAGGCGCTGACCGAGGTCGGCGGCGCACAGTATCTCTACGAACTGGCCGCCAGCATCATCAGCGTCGCCAACGTCACCGATTACGGCCGCATTATCCACGACCTCTACCTGCGCCGGGAACTGATTGAACTTGGCGAAGGGGTCGTCAACGAAGCCTTCCAGCCCGACATCGACGATTCGGCCCCGCTGCAGATCGAAAAGGCGGAGCAGCAACTCTACAATCTGGCCACGGTAGGCGAAACCGATCGCGGCGTCGTTTCCCTGAAACATGCTTCCCTCGTGGCGCTGGAAGAGGCCGAACAGGCGTTCAAGCGCGAGGGCCATGTCGTCGGCGTGACCACGGGACTGAGGGATCTGGACCGACGACTGGGCGGGCTTCACGGGTCGGATCTGCTCATCCTTGCCGGCCGCCCCTCGATGGGGAAAACGGCACTGGCCACCAATATCGCCTTCAACGCCGCGCAGGCCAGAAAACCAACCGATGGAGACGAACCCGGCGGCACCAATCATGTGCTTTTCTTCTCGCTGGAAATGTCGTCGGAACAGTTAGCCGCCCGTATCCTGTCGCAGGTTTCGGGCATCCCGTCCGACCGTGTGCGCCGTGGCGAAATCAACGCGGATGAATTCCAGGCCTTTGCGGTCGCCAGCCAGCAGATGAGCAAGGTTTCGCTGTTCATCGACGACACGCCGGGAATCACGGTATCGACCATGCGAACCCGCGCACGCCGCCTGAAACGACAACAAGGGTTGGACTTGATCGTGGTCGATTACCTGCAATTATTGCAGGGGACGCCCGGCCGCCGCGCGGAAAACAGGGTGCAGGAAGTCTCTGAAATCACCCGTGGGATGAAAATGCTGGCCAAGGAGTTGGAGGTGCCGGTAATCGCGCTGTCACAGCTCAGCCGTCAGGTGGAACAGCGCGAGGACAAACGCCCGCAACTGTCCGATCTTCGCGAGTCCGGGTCGATCGAACAGGATGCCGACGTCGTCATGTTCATCTACCGTGAGCAATACTATCTGGAAAAGGGCGAGCCGGTTCAGGGCATCGAAGAGGCTCAAGACAAGTTTCTGTCGAAGGCCGAACGGTGGAAAGAGAGAATGACAGAGGTGGAGAACACCGCCAGTGTCATCATCGCCAAGCAACGCCACGGTCCGGTCGGCACGGTCGACTTGTATTTCGAGGGCGCCCTGACCAAATTCGGCGACCTCGACCGGCAATATAGCGAAGACGACGTATATTGACGGGCGACGGGAAGATGGCCCTGGCATTCCCATGAACGAGAACGCCTCCTCGATCCTCACCATCAGTCTCGATGCGATTGCGGCTAATTACCGGCTGCTTGCCGCGCGGGCACAGCCGGCGGTGACGGCCGCCGCCATCAAGGCGGACGCATACGGGTTGGGGGTGGCCGAGGTTTCGCGCACCCTGTGGGCCGAGGGATGCCGGGATTTTTTTGTCGCCACCATCGACGAGGGGATCGAGTTGCGCGGCCTGCTGGGGCAAGCACGAATTGCCGTGCTGAACGGGCTGATCGCCGGCGAACCCGCCCTGTTTCGCGAACACGACCTGATCCCGGTTCTGAACGACCTGGGCCAGATCGACGATTGGCGCGCGGATTGCCGGAACAACGGTCCGGCGGCGGCGGTCCTGCATCTCGATACCGGCATGGCGCGCCTTGGACTGCCGCCAGCCGAACTTGATGCGCTGGCCGATGACCATTCCCGACTCAATGGCATTGATCTGGCCCTGATCATCAGCCACCTGTCCCGCGCCGGCGAACCGGACGAAACCATGAGCCACCGTCAGCGCGACGATTTCGCCGCCGCGCTTGCCCGTTTGCCGTGGGCGCCGGCAAGTCTCGCGGCCTCATCGGGCATTTTTCTTGGCCCCGATTACCTGTTCGATATGGTCCGTCCCGGTGTATGTCTGCATGGGATCAACCCGCGCCCGGGCCAACCTAACCCACTGCGCGCGGTAGTCCGGCTCCAGGCAAAAATCCTGCAAATCCGTGACGTTGACACCCCCCAGACCGTTGGATATGGTGCTACCCACCGCTTTGCCGGGCCGGGCCGCGTGGCAACCCTGGCGGCGGGTTATGCGGACGGTTATCCGCGCAGTTTGAGCGGTTGCGGGACGGCTCATATGGGCGCGACGGCCGTCCCGGTTTTAGGACGTGTGTCGATGGATCTGATTGCCGTCGATGTGACGCGGGTACCGGAGGCCAGACCCGGCGATATGGTGGATCTGATTGGACCGCATCACGATATTGACGCGCTGGCCGAAGAGGCCGGAACCGTTGGCTACGAGATACTGACCAGCCTGGGGCGCCGTTATAAACGGCATTACCTCGGCGGCGATGGAGAGGTTGCTTGAATATATTTCAACCTATCGGCAAGGCTTTCCTGAAATTTCTGGAGGCGGCGGGACGATTGGCTGTGTTCGCCGTTGTTTCGGTGTCGCACTGCGTACGCCCACCGTTCTATCCACGCCTGATCGGTCGGCAGATGATCGAAATCGGCTATTACTCGCTGCCTGTGGTCGGGCTGACCACGCTGTTTTCCGGCATGGTGCTGGCGCTGCAGAGCTATACCGGCTTCGCGCGCTTTTCCGCCGAGAGCGCGGTACCCAACGTAGTGGTGCTGTCGATGACGCGAGAACTGGGCCCGGTGCTGGCCGGGCTGATGGTGGCGGGGCGCGTCGGCGCCGCGATGGCCGCCGAGATCGGCACCATGCGCGTGACCGAGCAGATCGACGCGCTGACCACGCTATCGACCAACCCGCATAAATACCTGGTCGCGCCCCGGCTGATCGCGGGACTGACCATGCTGCCGCTTCTGGTTCTGGTGGGTGATACCATCGGGGTGTTCGGCGGCTATCTGATCAGCGTCTACAAGCTGGGCTTCAACCCGGCGATCTATATCAAGAACACCTGGCAATATATGGAATTCCTCGACGTCTTTTCCGGCGTCGTAAAGGCCGCCGTCTTCGGCTTTATCATCTCCCTGATGGGCTGCTACAATGGTTACCACAGCCGCGGCGGCGCCCAGGGCGTGGGCGCCGCGACCACCAACGCGGTGGTATCGGCCTCTATCCTGATCCTGATTTCCAACTACATTATTACAGAAATGTTTTTCGCCAAATGAGCGCCGAGAACAACAGCACCCCGAAAATCAGGGCCGCAAACCTGCATAAACGATTCGGGCCAAAGGTCGTGCTCGACGGGCTGGATCTGAATGTCGGGGTCGGCGAATCCGTTGTGGTGATCGGCGGATCCGGCACCGGCAAATCGGTGCTGTTGAAATGCGTCCTGGGGCTGATGGAGCCCGAGGATGGAACCATCGAGATCGACGGCCAGTCGGTGATCGGCCTGTCGACGTCGGAACGTGAGAAGGTCAACCGAAAATTCGGCATGCTGTTCCAGGGTGGAGCCTTGTTCGACAGCTTGAAAGTATGGGAAAACGTCGCCTTCGGCTTGATCCAGGGTGGCCAGGCCGGCCGCGAGGAGGCCCGCGATATCGCCTATGCTAAACTGGCCGATGTCGGACTGTCGGCGGATGTGGGCGAACTGGGGCCGTCCGAACTGTCTGGCGGCATGCAAAAACGAGTCGGCCTTGCCCGCGCCATCGCCACCACGCCGGAAATCATCTTCTTCGACGAACCGACCACCGGGCTGGATCCGATCATGGCCGACGCGATCAACGACCTGATCGTCAAATGCGTGCGGGAGTTGGGCGCCACCGCGCTGTCGATCACCCATGACATGGCAAGTGCTCGAAAAATCGCCGATCGCATCGCCATGCTGTATAAGGGCAAGATTATATGGCAAGGTCCGACGTCCGATATTGATTCGTCGGACAATGAATTCGTCGACCAGTTCATCCATGGCCGGGCCGAAGGCCCGATCCAGATGGAGGTCCGCGCGCCCTGACCGGCGCTTATTAGACCAGAGACCCGCCACAAATGGCCCGCAAGAACACCCAATATGTCTGCCAGTCCTGCGGCGCGGTACATCCGCGCTGGGGTGGCAAGTGCGACGCCTGCGGCGAATGGAACTGCGTCGTCGAGGAAGCCACCCTCACCGCCCCGATCGGCGGGAAATCCAGCGGCCGCAAGGCGTCCCCCGGCGCCCGCGCCAGGCTGGAACTGGTTGCCCTGGACGGCGAATCCCGAAACCTGGAACGGCGGATCACCGGCATTGCCGAGTTCGACCGCGTGGTCGGCGGCGGCATGGTGCCCGGCTCTGCCCTGCTGGTGGGCGGCGACCCGGGTATTGGCAAATCAACCCTGCTGCTGCAGGTCACGGCGGCACTGGCCGGTGGGGCCAAGGCCATCTACATCTCGGGCGAGGAATCGATCGACCAGGTACGCATGCGTGCCCGCCGCCTGGGCGTGGCGGAAATGCCGGTTGGGCTGGCCACGGCGACCGACCTCAACGAAATCCTCGGCGCGCTGAACGGCCCGGACATACCGGACATTGTTGTAATCGATTCGATCCAGACCATGTATGCGGATGCGCTGGATTCGGCGCCGGGCACCGTCGGGCAAGTTCGCGCCTGCGCCCAGGAATTGATCCGCGCCGCCAAACGCCGGGGCTTTACCCTGGTCCTGGTCGGCCATGTCACCAAGGAAGGCACCATTGCCGGCCCCCGGGTACTGGAACATATGGTCGATACGGTGTTGTATTTCGAGGGCGAACGCGGCCATCAGTTCCGCATTCTGCGCGCGGTCAAAAACCGTTTCGGCCCGACCGACGAGATCGGCGTGTTCGAAATGACCGGCGGTGGTCTGGCCGAGGTTTCCAATCCCTCGCAACTGTTCCTGTCGGACCGCGACGAGCCGGTCTCGGGCGCGGTGGTCTTCGCGGGCATGGAAGGCTCGCGCCCGATGCTGGTGGAAATCCAGGCGCTGGTCGCCCCCTCGCCACTGGGCACGCCACGCCGCGCGGTAGTCGGCTGGGACAGCGGCCGGCTGTCGATGGTGCTTGCGGTGCTGGAGGCGCGCGCGGGGGTTCACTTATCGGGCAATGACGTGTATCTGAATGTGGCTGGCGGGCTTCGCATTTCCGAACCCGCCGCCGACCTCGCGGTGGCCGCCGCGCTGATCTCTTCGCTGACCGGCAGGCCGGTTCCGGCGGGCAGCGCGGTCTTCGGTGAAATCGGCCTGTCGGGCGAGGTGCGACCGGTGGCCCAGGCCGAGGCGCGGCTGAAGGAAACCGGCAAGCTGGGTTTCTCGCGTGCGATAACGCCGCGCCTGCGCCAGACTGGCGGCGTGGCGCGGGACTTGCAGGTACGCGAGATCGCCGATCTGGGCGAGCTGGTATTGATGTTCGAGGATGAAGAGCCGACGGCGCATGCCGCCATGGCCAGGGGAGTAGATAGTTGATTGCCGATATTGTCGTTGCGGGGGTTCTGCTGATATCGGGCGTAATTGCTCTGTTCAGAGGTTTCGTAAAGGAGACCCTGACTATCGCCGGCTGGATCGGCGCAATATTCATAACGCTCTATGGCTACGTGCATGTGGCGCCGCTGATTTCCGAATTCGTTGCGGAAAACTGGATTGCTGAGCTCGTGGCGGCCTCGGCCCTGTTCCTGATTTCGCTGGTCATCCTCACAATCATTTCGCATATGATTGCCAATCGGGTGCAGGGAAGCATGCTGAGCCATCTGGACCGGGCGCTGGGATTCGTATTCGGGCTGGTGCGCGGCATTGCATTGGTGTCCGTTATCTATCTGGCTGCTACATTCGCCTGGAACGAAGACGACCTGCCCGAAGAGATTACCGAGGCAAAAAGCCTGCCGCTGGTCAAAATGGGTGCCGATTTCCTGGCCGGCCTGGCGCCGGCGGACACCTTCCCCGGCCGCGACAACGCCGGCAACCGAATTGACGAGGCGGTCGAAGGCCTCAGGGAAAGCGTCCAGGGCGCCGTCGAGGGCGTGGCCAGGGACAAATTGGAAGAGATGGCCGACGAATTGGACGCCGAGGAAAAATTGCGCCGCCTGAACGAACCCGAGCCGGACACGGCCACGCCGGAAGGCGACGGTGCGCCGGCGCTACCGCCCGGCGAATTGCCGCCGCCACCCGGTTACGAGGAAGATGAACGCAGCGATATGCAGCGTCTCATAGAAAACAATCAGTGAGGGACACCGCAAAGGGGGACCCCGCCGTGATACCCACCACTAATCCATTCGAAGACGATCATCTGCGCGAGGAATGCGCGGTATTTGGCGTATATGGCCATGTCGATGCCGCGGCCCATGTGGCGCTCGGCCTGCATGCGCTGCAGCATCGCGGTCAGGAGGCCGCCGGCATCGTCTCCTTCGACGGGCGCCAGTTCCATGCCCACCGCGGGATGGGGCTGGTCAGCGACATCTTCGCCAACAGCAACGTGATCGGGCGGTTGAAGGGATCGGCCGCGGTCGGCCATACCCGTTATTCGACCACCGGCGAACTGGTGCTGCGCAATGTCCAGCCGCTGTTCGCCGAGTTCGAATTCGGCGGCATGGCGATCGCCCATAACGGCAACCTGACCAACGCGCGCCTGCTGCGCCAGGACCTGATCCGCCACGGCGCCATTTTCCAGTCAACCACCGACACCGAGATTTTCAACCATCTCATAGCCAACGAACGTGGCGGCATGCTGGACCGGGTCGTCCGGGCGCTGAACACGGTGGAGGGCGCCTACTCCCTGATCCAGTTGACCAAGGACGGCCTGATCGGCGTGCGCGACCCGCTGGGCGTGCGGCCCTTGCAACTGGGCAAGCTGGACGGCTCCTGGATGCTGGCCTCGGAAAGCTGTGCCTTCGACATTATCGGGGCCGAATTCGTGCGCGACATCAAACCCGGGGAACTGGTTATCATCAATGACGACGGCGTGCAGAGCCATCGCATCTCGCTGATCGCCAAATCCCGCTTCTGCATCTTCGAATATATCTATTTCGCGCGGCCCGACAGCGTGATCGAGGGCAAGTCGGTCTATGCGGCACGCAAGGAAATCGGCGCTGAACTGGCCCGCGAATCCCATATCGACGCCGATATGGTGATCCCGGTGCCCGATTCCGGCGTGCCGGCGGCGCTGGGCTATGCGCAGGAATCCGGCATCCCCTTCGAGCTGGGCATCATCCGCAACCACTATGTGGGGCGCACCTTCATCGAGCCGACCGACGAGATCCGCCATCTCGGCGTCAAGCTGAAGCACAACGCCAACGCCGACCAGATCAAGGGCAAGCGGGTCATCCTTGTGGACGATTCCATCGTGCGCGGCACGACCTCGAAGAAGATCGTCGAAATGGTGCGCAACGCCGGCGCGACCGAGGTTCATATGCGGATTTCCAGCCCGCCGACCGCCCATTCATGTTTCTACGGCGTCGACACGCCCGAGCGCGAGAAACTGCTGGCCGCCAATCTGGAGGTCGAGGGCATCCGCGAACAGATCGGCGTCGACAGCCTGGCCTATATCTCGCTGGAAGGGCTGTACCGCGCGGTCGGCGAGGAAAGTCGCAACAGCGGCGCGCCGCAATATTGCGACGCCTGTTTCTCGGGCGAATATCCTATTGCCCTGAAGGACCAGATGGAAGGCGACGACCACCCGCAACTGTCCCTGCTGGCGGAACTGGGCTGATGGCCGAAAAAATTCTGGAAGGCCGGGTGGCGCTGGTCACCGGGGCCAGCCGTGGGATCGGCGCGGCGGTGGCCAGGCTGTTCGCCGCTCAGGGCGCCCATATCGTGGCCGTGGCGCGCACCGTCGGTGGGCTGGAGGAACTGGACGACGCCATCGCGGGCGTGGGCGGTTCGGCGACACTGGTGCCCCAGGACCTGGCCGACCTCGACGCCATCGACCGGCTGGGCGCGGCCCTGCATGAGCGCTTCGGCAAGCTCGATATCCTGGTCGCCAATGCCGGCGTGCTGGGTGTGCTGTCGCCCATCGCCCATGTGGAGCCGAAGGTCTGGGACGAGACCATGCTCTTGAACGTGACGGTGAACTACCGCCTGATCCGCAGCCTCGACCCGCTGCTGCGCCTGTCGGACGCCGGCCGCGCCATCTTCGTGACGTCGGGCGCGGCGCGCGCCCCGCGGGCCTACTGGGGCCCCTACGGCACATCCAAGGCGGCGCTGGACTACATGGTCGGCACCTGGGCGCAGGAGGTATTGAAGACCAACATCCGCGTGAACCTGATCAATCCCGGCGCCACGCGAACCGCCATGCGCGCCACCGCCATGCCCGGCGAGGACCCGATGACATTACCGGCCCCCGAAGACATCGCCCCGGCCTTCCTGGACCTCGCCAGCCCGGCCTGCGCGAAGCACGGCGAAATCGTCAACGCGCAATAACGGACTGCCGGCCACGCGACGCCGGCAAGCGGCCTCATCGCGACCGCGACCGGCCGCCCCCCGAAAAGAGTATAAATGGGTACTTTGCCGCGGCCGAATCCGTGCGCGCCACGCCTGGCGGGGCGGTTCCGGCGGGTTTTGTGTTGAGTCGATAGAGAACAGGCACGGGATAGATGTATCCGCGGAGTATGCGCGGTAGAGATCGCTGGGTGAGTTTGAGGTGGATACAGGTTAGCCGGAAGGAATGGCTTACCGGGTTACCGCGGCCCCGGAGACATCGCCCCGGCCTTCCCGGACCTCGCCAGCCCGGACTGCGCGAAGAGCGGCGAGATCGTCAACGCGCTATAACGGGCTGCCGGCCCCCTGCCCTCCCCCACAGGAGAGATGGGCAGCCGTCAGGCGTTCGCAGCGCGATTCTTTACCTTCCATCAACCGCCGGTAGCGTATCCTCGGCATTCCGTTGAAGACGAGGGAATGCGGCGTGGACGAATTGTCCAAACGGGACCAGGCGATCATGCGGGCGACCCGCATGCGCTGGCGCAAATTCAAGCGGGCCAACCTGTGGGTGGTCTGGGCGGCCATCGCCGTGGCCGGCGTCTCGTTCTGGGTCGGCATGGAGCGCGGGTTTTCCTGCGTCGACTCCGAGGGCATCGAGGGCGTCTATGATCCGCTGGACCGGGCCGAATGCACCTGTGAACGCGATGGTTCGCGCTGGCGTTACGGTCAATGCGACCCGGACCCGGTGGAATGGTCCGCGGCCAATCATATCCTGTTGACGGCGCCGACCCGGCGCGACGGCGAGGCGGGACGGCCGGTGCTTGAACTCACCATCCGAATGACCCTGCGCGGCGGCGGGCGCAAGGGGGACAGCATCGTCCTGCGGGGCGTCGATGCCCGCCGGCTGCTCGGCGAGATGGCGCAACATACCCGCGGGTCGGCCGACGAGCCCTTCATCGTCATGCTCCGCGCCTGGGGCGAGGGGATCGAGCGATGGCAGTTCCTCGACGGCGGCTATTATCCCTTTTACGAGGCCGCCGGCGGGCGGCCCCCGATGGTTTCCCTCAAGCCCCGGGACATACAGATCATCCATGCCAAAAGCGGGCGACCCTATCCCGGCCCGCCGGACAAGGTGCCTTTGCGCGATTTCATGACCTCGCTCTGGCAGGAAGGGGGCATGAAGTGACCGAACGGGAACCCAAATTGCCTCCGCCCCCGCCCGGCGCCAAACATCTCGGCCGGGCCTTACGGTTCACGATGATCGCCGCCCTGCTGGCGCTGGTCTGGTGGTTCGGCGGCATCACCGCCGATTCATTTATAACAGCGCGCTGCTGGGGTTCGGGCGGCGTCTGGTCGCCCGAGTTCCAGCTTTGCGAATGCGCCAATTACGGCGGCCGGTGGGAAGGCGCGCAATGCGTCAGGCCAGGGCCATAGCGACACCCCCTTGCCCGGCGGGCATGTCTGGCGTAATCATGGACACCACGGCATTCGTGAAGGAACGGGGCGATGATTCATTACGGGTTTTACTGCGACCGGGAGCACGAGTTCGACGAGTGGTTCGATTCGATTGCCGACTACGAACGCAAGGCCGAAGCGGGCGAACTCGCCTGTCCCGAATGCGGCAGCCATGAGGTGACCAAGGCCATCGCCGCCCCCAATGTCGCCCGCGGCACCCCCGCCCCTGCCCCCGCCTGCGGCATGGCCGCCGGGCCGGCCTGTGGCGGCTGCACCTTCGCGGAGGGCTGAGACGGAGCGGAACCGGCCCCGGGGCGAAGGGCGATTCGTTTTATTTCAGTGGGTTACCGCCAAGAATAATGCAAGAATGCATGATGGACCCCATCAATTACGGATTGGGGAAAACAATGCGACAA
>JADFVY010000118.1 GCA_015222795.1 Pseudomonadota bacterium
GTGTCACGAAATGGGATGAAGACCCAGTCGTCCCCACCGGCAGGATATTTCACCTGCAGTACGCCACCGCTCTTGTAGCCGAACTTCTCCACCTCGATCATGCCGTTCCCTTTCCTTATGCAATGCCACCCGTACCTTAGCGGGAAATTTATAAGGAATCGCTAACGCGGCGCCTGTATTCCAAGGCACCGCGCAGCAGGGGTTTGAAAGAGCGAAAAGGAGGGCCGTTCACCCCGGCCAGGGCATCGAGTAGGTCTTGACGTTGGTGTAGCTCTTCATCGCCTCGATGACGCCTTCCTTGTAGCCGAGCCCGGAATCCTTGATGCCGCCGAAGGGGGACATTTCGATGCGGTAGCCGGGGACCTCCCAGATATTCACCGTGCCCACGTTCAGCCCCTCGATATAGGCGGTCATGCGGTCGAACCGGTTGGTGCAGACGCCCGACGACAGGCCGAAGGCGGTGGAATTGGAAATCCGCATGGTCTCGACATCGTCGTTGGGCACGCGCACGATGGGGACGATCGGGCCGAAGGTTTCCTCCAGCACCAGCTCGCTTTCATGAGGCACATAATCGACCACGATGGGTGGCAGCACCGCGCCCTGGCGGCCCGGATCGTACAGCACCTTGGCGCCCTGTTCGGCCGCGTCGTAAACACGCTTTTCGAACAGCTTGGCGGCTTCCTCATGCACCACCGTGCCGAGGTCGGTGTCGGGGTTCATCGGATCGCCGAATTTCAGCTTTTTCGCTTTCTCCAGGATCAGTTCGACGAAACGGTCGGCCACGGCCTCCTGGGTCAGGATACGCTTGACCGCGGTGCAACGCTGGCCCGAATTCTTGGTGGCGCCGGCCAGGGCGATTTCCGCGGCTTTTTCAAGGTCCTCGTCCGACAGATCGTCGCAGATGATCAGCGGGTCGTTGCCGCCCAGTTCCAGAACCGTGCGCCTGTAGCCCGCCTTGTGGGCGATCATCTTGCCGACCGGCACGCCGCCGGTGAAGGTGACCAGATCGATATGTTCGTTGCGGATCATCTCGTCGCCGATGTCCTGGGGCATGCCGGTGACCACCGAATACATCTCGGGCGGCAGGCCGGCCTCGTAGAGAACGTCGGCCAGATAAAGCGCGGTCATCGGCGTCAGCTCGGTCGGCTTGCAGACCATGCAGTTATTGGTGGCGATCGAAGGCGCGATCTTGTGCGCCACCATGTTGAGCGGATGGTTGAACGGCGTGATCGCGGAAATCGCGTTCAGCGGTTCGCGCTTGGTGTAGATCTTGCGTGACTTGCCATGGGGTGTCAGATCGCAGGAGAAAATCTCGCCATCGTCGATGATGCAAAGCTGGCCCGCCAGCGTGAACACATCGAATGCGCGGCCGACCTCGTAGAGCGAATCCTTCTTGGAAATGCCCAGTTCCAGCGTAATCAGATCCGACAGCTCGTCCTTGCGGGAGACCAGCAACTCCGCGGTTTTCTGCAGGATCTGCTGGCGCTCGTAGCGGGTCAGCTTCGGCTTGTAGTTCGCCGCGATCTCGAAGGCCTCTTTGGCATGGCGCGCGTCGCCTGCCGGCACATGGCCGATGACCTCGTTAGTGTAGGGATAGCGGACCTCGATCACGCCATCGGCCTCGACCTTGCGGCCGGCGATGCGCATGGGTTCGAAGCGCGGGGAGGCGGTGTAATCTTCAGCTACGGACATGTTCTTTCCCTCATTCAGCGGCGGCAACAGCCGCCTGTGCGTAATTCAAAGCGATATCGAAAGCGTCGAAATTGCGGAGCCGCCTGCCCGCCTCCAACCCGTCGATGACACGGTTAAAGGTCAGCGGAACCTTCTGTTCGGATATGCCACCATGGGAGCGCAGCGGGACTTCCAGGCCCGAGAGGTCATGCTCGGACTCCTTCGTGCCCATGACGACGCCTTTCCCCGAGACCACGACCAGATCGCCCACGCGGTCTTCCGGCAGTTCGAAATCCGCGCAGGCCTTGGCCTTCGGCTCTATGTAGTCGATCCCGTCGAGGGCGCGCAGCCTGTCACCCACCGCCGCGCTGTCCGGCACATAAATCGTGGCGAACGAGCCCAACGCCCCGTGATGCACCACATAAGGATCGGTGATCGGCAGGATCACCCGGGCCACGCCCGCGCCCAGCCATTCGTCCAGCTTGTCCTGCAGATAGATCACGGTGGGCGCGCCGTCGGCGCCATGCTTGGCGTTCATGCCGTGGTCGGCGGTCAGCGCAATCACCGCGCCCATGGCGTCGAGTTGCGCCAGATAGCCGTCCATCATGGCGTAAAAGGCGTTCGCGCCCTCGGTGCCCGGCGCGTGCTTGTGCTGGATATAATCGGTGGTCGACAGATACATGATGTCCGGCCGGCGGCTTTCCATCAGCTTGACGCCGGCGGCGAAGACGAACTCCGACAGTTCCGCCGAGTAGACATCCGGCACGGGCATTCCGACCATCTCCACCGCGCCCTCGATGCCATTGGCGGCCAGGGTCGCCTGATCGGATTTCTCCGACGAAAAGCAAATCGCGCCGCCCTCGCCAAAGGTCAGCCCATGGCCCAGCAGGCCGCGCAGCTTGTCCTTGGCGGTGACGATGGCGATTTTCGCGCCCTCTTTCTGGAAGGCCTGAAAGATCGTCGGCGCGCGCAGGAATTTCGCGTCGTTCATCATCACTTCCTCGCCGGTGTCCGGGTCGAGGAAGTAGTTCCCGGAAATCCCGTGCACCGAGGGCGGCTGGCCGGTGACGATCGACAGATTGTTCGGGTTGGTAAAGCTGGGCACCACGCAATCGGCGCGCAGGTCGCTGCATTGCGCCGTGATGCGGGCCAGATACGGCGCCACGCCGGCCTTCACCGCCTGTTCGATATAATCGGGTTCCGAGCCGTCGATACAGACCACGACGGTCGGGGCTTCGGGCCAGCCATAGCGGCGGCCATTCACTTCGATGGTTTTCATGCTCTCTCTGTCCCTTATTCGGCGGCGTTGGCGGCGGGGCCGCATTGCGTCACGCCCATTTCGCCCAGCACCTCGGCTATTACCGCGAGCGCGGCCTCCAGATCGGCCTTCACCAACTGGCCGATGCAGCCGATACGGAAGGTCGGCGCCACGGTCAGCTTGCCCGGATAAATCACATAACCCCGCGCCGCAAGGAAGTCATAAAAGGCGGTGAAGTCGAATTTCGGGTCGGCCGGCATGTGGAAGGTGACGATGATCGGCGCCTGCAGATCGTCGGGCAACAGGGTTTCGAAACCCAGATCGCGCATGCCCTCGACCAGCGTGCGGCAGTTTTCGGAATAGCGAGCGTTGCGCGCTGGCACCCCGCCCTCTTTCTCAAACTCGGCGACGGCCTGGTCGAAGGCGGCCAGCACATGGGTCGGCGGCGTAAAGCGCCATTGGCCGTTACCGTCCAGCGCGCGACACTGGTCGTAGAGGTCCAGCGCCAGCGAATGGGCGTTGCCCTCGCATTTCTCCAGCGCGGCGCGGCGGATGATCGCATAGCCCACGCCCGGAACGCCCTCGAGGCATTTGTTCGACGAGGCCGCGATGGCGTCGCAGGTAATCTCGCGCACATCCAGCGGGATTGCCCCGAAGGCGCTCATCGCATCGATGATCAGGCTGCGGCCATGTTTGGCGACGATGTCGGCGATTTCGGCGATCGGGTTCAGGATGCCGCTGGTGGTCTCGCAATGGACCGCGGCGACATGGGTGATCGCCTTGTCCTCGGACAGCAGGGTTTCCAGCGAGGCCAGGTCCGGCGTGCGGTCCTCGGCGCAGCTTAGCGCGATGGCCGAACGCCCCATATATTTGGCGATCTTCATCATGCGCTCGCCATAGGCGCCGTTGACCAGCACCAGCAGCTTGCCGTCGCGCGGCAGCAGCGTGCCCAGCGTCGCCTCGACGGCGAATGTACCGGAACCCTGCACGGGCACGGTGACATAGTCGCCCTCGCCGCCGGCGATCCCCACCAGCTTGTCGCGGATGCGGGCGTTCAGCGCGATGAACTGCTTGTCGCGGCTGCCCCAGTCGCGCAGCATCGCCTGCTTGACGGTAAGCGAGGTCGTCAGCGGGCCGGGGGTGAGAAGAAATTCGTCGTTGCCGGTGTGGGCGGCGCGCGTGCGGGCGTGGGGTGCCGTGGTCATGGTTTCTGGTCCTCCTTTTACCAAGCCCCCCCGCGCGGCGCCAAAGACCGTCATTGCGAGGAGGCGAAGCCGACGCGGCAATCAAGTACCACGCCAGCAAACTGGATTGCCGCGGCGCTCCGCGCCTCGCAATGACGGCTACGAGTTCGCGCAAAGGCCTGCGTATCCGCCTCAAGCGCATATTGCATATTCCCCCTTTATAAGAAAAATACATTCGATTAATATAATCGATAGATATGCTCTATGGATAAACGCCATGAACCACGCGCAACTCAAAGCCTTTCACGCCGTCGCCCGCGAGGGCGGGTTTTCCGCCGCCGCCCGCGCCGCGGGGTTGAGCCAGCCAACACTGACCATCCAGGTCAAGGCGCTTGAAGAGGCTTACAATGTCCCCCTGTTCCACCGGCGCGGCCGGCTGGTGACGCTGACCCGCGCGGGCGAGGAGCTGTTCACCCTCACCCAGCGATATTTCAGCCTGGAGCGCGAAACCCGCGAATTCCTGCTGGCCGAGGGCGGGCTGTCGCATGGCCGGGTCGCCATCGCCGCCGACGGCCCGTTCCACCTGATGCCCCTGATCCGCGGCATCCGCGAGGAACTGCCCGGACTGGAGATCGTGGTTTCGGTCGGCAATTCGGCCGCCGTGGTGCAATCGTTGCTGAATTACGAGGCTGAATTCGGCCTGCTCGGCGAATACCGCATGGACGACCGCTTCGCCGTGCTGGCGGCGATGCACCACCCCATCGTGCTGATGATGCCCGCCACCCACGAATGGGCCGGCCGCCCGACCGTCTCCATCACCGAGCTGCAAGGCGCGCCCATGGTGTTGCGCGAGAAGGGCTCGGCCACAAGGCGCAGCTTCGAAACCGCGTTGGAGGCAGCCGGCGTCACCCCGGAAGTCGTGCTGGAAATCGGCAGCCGCGAGGCAGTGCGCGAGGCGGTCGCCACCGGCCTCGGCCTGGGCGTGGTGCAGGAGCCCGAACTGGGCGAAGACACTCGCATAACCCACGCCACGATAGAGGACGCCGACCTGCAAGCCACCGAACTGATCGTCTGTCTTGAGGAACGCCGCGAAAGCCCGGTGATGCGGCGGCTGGCGAAACTGATCGGGGACGTCGGGCGGTAATGGTCTGCGCCCCGGGCACACGTTGCGGCCTCCAACGTCCTACCATTGTCGCGCAAGTGTTGCCTTGCTTGACGCAGGTCAATGCGCGAGGTCGATAATGGCGTCCATATTCATGATCTGGTGAATTCCCTTTGCTCGAGCGACGGAGACACTGCCATGTTCAAAACGATTCTGGCGCCCACCGACGGCTCCGATCACGCCAACAAGGCGGTTCGCATCGCAGGCGATCTGGCGGGCAGATACGACGCCGATCTGATCCTGCTGCATGTGCTGCTGCGCGACCATCTTGACGAAGGGCTAAAGCATTATGCCGAAGTCGAGGGCCTGGCCGAAGGCCGGCCACTCCCGGAAGCGATTGCCAGCATTCCCGCGGCACGGTTCCCGGTCTCGATGATTCCCGGGAACGGTGGCGATACGACGAAATCGATGCTGAGCGCCGTCGCCGAACTTATCCTGCACGCCAGCGAGGAAGCCGCACGAGCGAATGGGGCCAAGAAGCTGTGCAGGCTGATCGAGGATGGCGACCCGGCGCAACGCATCCTGGAAAGGGCGGCGTCCGAGGGTGCGGATCTTATCGTCATGGGCAGCCGCGGGTTTTCCGACCTCAAGGGGCTTATCGTCGGTAGTGTCTCCCACAAGGTGAGTCATCTCGCGCCTTGCGCGGTGATGTCCGTGCGCTAGCTGTCTGTGGCCCAGCCGATAACCCTTTACCGCGCGGCGGCGGCGCTTGTCGCCGGGATTCTCTTCGCATCGGCAGCCCTGCCTGCCCATGCGGGCGCGGCGGCTTGCGACGATTGGGCGGCCAGATGGTCCCTCATCGCGGGGTTCGGCAAGTTCTTCGAGGTCGAGGGAGAAC
>JADFVY010000119.1 GCA_015222795.1 Pseudomonadota bacterium
GCGCCATACCGGCTGGAGGACGAGCGCTTCCTCACCGGCCAGGGCCGCTTCGTCGAGGACATCGCCGCCGAGGGCTGCCTGCATGCTTTCTTCGTTCGCTCGCCCCATGCCCATGCGCGGATCGGGGCGGTCGATGTGGTCGCCGCCGCCGCCGCGCCCGGCGTGGCCCTGGTGTTGACCGGGGCGGATCTCGCCGTCGCCGGTGTCCGGCCGATGCTGGCGGCGCTGCCGATGGACAGTTCCGACGGTACCCCGTTCCACGAGCCTATGCGCCATGCGCTGGCGGTGGGCGCGGCGCGTTTTGTCGGCGAGCCGGTGGCGATGGTGCTGGCGGAAACGTTGGAGCAGGCGGCGGACGCGGGCGAGCTGGTCATGGTCGATTATAACGAGCAGCCGCCAGTCCTCGACCCCGTGCAAAGCAACGACCTCGCCTTCACCTGGAAGCTGGGCGACGAGGCGGTGACGCGGGCCGTAATCGCCAGCGCCGCGCACCGGGTCACCATCGCCGAAATCAACAACCGCGTTGTCGCCGCGCCGGTCGAGACACGCTCGGCGATCGCCGCATACGATGCAACAAGCGACACATATCTGCTGCAAACCCAGACCCAGGGCGTCCATCTGATGCGCCGCCTGATGGCCGCCGCGCTGGATGTCGAGCCCGGGCGGGTGCGCGTCCTCACCCCCGATGTCGGCGGCAGCTTCGGCATGAAGCTGGTCGCCTATCCCGAACAGGTGGCGGTGCTGGCCGGCGCGCGGCTGGCCGGGCGGCCGGTGCGCTGGGCCGCGAGCCGCGCCGAGAGCATGCTATCCGACACCCATTGCCGCCACCAGGTCAGCGAGGCGACGCTGGCGCTGGACGAGGACGGCCGTTTCCTGGGGCTGGAGATGCTCAGCCACGGCGATCTGGGCGCCTATGCCTCGGCCTTCGCCACCCTCACCGTCTCGTCCGGCTTCGCCAAGACCGTGGGCTCGGTCTATCGCCTGCCGGTGCTGGCGCTGACCGTGCGCGCCGTCTACACCAATACCGCGCCGACCGACGCTTATCGCGGCGCCGGCAAGCCGGAATCGCTGTATCTGATGGAACGGCTGGTCGACAAGGCCGCCGCCGAGACCGGCATCGACCGGTTCGAGCTGCGCCGCCGCAATCTCGTCGCGCCGGGCGACATGCCGTACGAGGCGGCCACCGGCATGGTCTGGCGCGACGCGGATTTCCCGGCCGTGCTGGAGCGCGCGTTGGCGGACTCCGACTGGCCGGGGTTCGCCGCGCGCCGGGCGCAATCGGCCGCCGCCGGGCGGTTGCGCGGCTATGGGCTGGGCATGTATCTGCATATCAGCGGGGGCGTGCCCGCGGATACCGCCACCGTCACGCTGGAGCCCGACGGCGGCGTCGCCATCCGCGCCGGCTCGCAGAATATCGGCCAGGGCCAGGAGACCACCTTCGCGCAGATCGTCGCCGGCAAGCTGGGCATCGACCCCGCCCGCGTCCGCCTGCGCCAGGGCGACAGCGACGACATCCCGGCGCGCACCGCGGCGACCGGCGGATCCTCGGCGCTGACTATCGGCGGCGTCAGCATCTTTCATGCAACCGACGCCCTGATCGAAAACCTGCTGCCGCCCGCGGCCGAGGCGATGGAGGCGGCGACCGTGGATATCGAGTATGGCGCGGGTAGATTTACCGTGCGCGGCACCGACCTGTCGATCGCGCTGGCCGATCTCGCCGCCCGGATGCCGGAACCGGAACTCACCGGCTGCGCCGGTTCGGCGGATTTCGCCGGCGATCATGTCTCGGTCCCCAACGGCGCTTATGCCTGCGAGCTGGAAATCGACCCCGCGACCGGCGCGGTCGAAATCCTCGCCTTCACCGGCGTCGACGATGCCGGCACGCGGCTGAACCCGGCCATCGTCGAGGGGCAGCTTCATGGCGGCATCGCCCAGGGCGTCGGCGCGGCGCTGCTGGAGCGCATCTATTACGACGCCGACGGCCAGCTTCTCACCGGGTCGTGGCTGGATTACGCCCTGCCCCGGGCCGACGACCTGCCCGCCTTCGCGCTGGGCGACGCCGGCATCCCCAACAGCCTGAACCCGCTGGGCGCCAAGGGTGTCGGCGAGCCGGGCACGATCGGCGCCCCGGCGGCGGTGATGAACGCGGTGGTCGATGCCATCGGCGCGCAGGATATAATGATGCCGGCCACGCCGGAAAAAATCTGGCGGGCGATTGAGCGGAGGAACGGGCGATGACCGGCGATAATGATTTCGCGAAAACCGTGGCCAAGGGCATGTACGCGCAGGACAATGCGGCCCAGGCTCTGGGCATTCGGATCGAGGAAATGCGCCCCCATTACGCGCTGGCCCGCATGATCGTGCGCGACGATATGCTGAACAGCCATGGCGTCTGCCACGGCGGCATCATCTTCACCCTGGCCGATACCGCCTTCGCCTATGCTTCGAACAGCGAGAACAAGGCGACGCTGGCGGTTTCCTGCAATATCAACTTCGCCGCCGCCGTGCCGGCGGGCGCCGAGCTGACGGCGGTGGCGGAAAAGAAGTCACGCGGCGGCCGCACCGGAATCTACGACGTCACCGTCACCGACGGCGCCGGCAAGACCGTTGCCCTGTTCCGCGGCAATTCCTACCAGGTTCGCGGCGAAAGCGTGCCGGGCCTGGGCGACGGGAATTGAGCGTCCAGGAAAGCTGGACCACAGAGACACAGAGGAAGTGTTTTTTTGCCGATGACACCCAGCCGCCGGACGGGATTCAAGGATAAGGGGATGTGGGGATAAGAGGGGGATGGAGGGGAGAAAATTCAGATGTCGAGACTGCTCCCCTCCATCTCCCTTACTTATCTCCTTATCCCCTTACCCTTGAATCCCATCCGGCGAGCGGGTCTCGCCGTGGGCATCGTGAAATCACAACCCTCTCCGTGCCTCTGTGTCTCTGTGGTCCATCTTACCCTCTCCCCCGAATTTCCGCATATTTTATCAGGCTATTGCGGCGCGCTTCCCAAAATGTTTCAATGGCATAACCACAAAATTCCTGTGCCTATAGGGGGAAGCCATGACGACCATGAGGCAGAGAACGGACCGCAACGGCCTCGACGCCATCGAGACCGCCAGCCGCGACGAGATTTCCGCGCTTCAGCTAGGCCGCCTGAAATGGTCGCTGCGCCACGCCTACGATAACGTGCCCCATTACAAGGCCAGCTTCGACGCCGCCGGCATCCATCCCGACGACCTCACCGACCTCTCCGACCTGGCCAGATTCCCCTTCACGCAAAAGGCCGATTTGCGCGCCAACTACCCCTTCGGCATGTTCGCCGTGCCGCGCGAGCAGGTAGTCCGCATCCACGCCTCCAGCGGCACCACCGGCAAGCCCACCGTCGTCGGCTATACCCGACAGGACATCGACAACTGGGCCGACCTGATGGCCCGCTCGATCCGCGCGGCCGGCGGCAAGCCCGGCGACATCGTCCATGTCTCCTATGGCTACGGCCTGTTCACCGGCGGGCTGGGCGCCCATTACGGGGCCGAGCGGCTGGGCTGCACGGTGATCCCGGTGTCGGGCGGCATGACCGAGCGCCAGGTCCAGTTGATCGAGGATTTCGGGGCCGAGATCATCATGGTCACGCCGTCCTACATGCTGGCCATCGCCGACGAGTACAAACGCCAGGGGCTGGACCCGCGCAAATCGCCGCTGCGCATCGGCATGCACGGGGCCGAACCCTGGACCCAGGCCATGCGCCAGGAGATCGAGGAAACCTTCGACATGGATGCACTCGACGTCTACGGCCTGTCCGAGGTGATGGGCCCCGGCGTCGCCATGGAATGCATCGAGACCAAGGACGGCCTGCATCTGTGGGAGGATCATTTCTATCCCGAAATCGTCGACCCCGAGACCGGCGCGGTGCTGCCCGACGGCGAGATGGGCGAGCTGGTCTTTACCTCGCTGACCAAGGAGGCCTTCCCGATCGTCCGCTACCGCACCCGCGATCTGACCCGCCTGCTGCCCGGCACGGCGCGCAGCATGCGCCGCATGGAAAAGGTGACAGGGCGCAGCGACGACATGCTGATCGTCCGCGGCGTCAACGTCTTCCCCTCGCAGATCGAGGAACAAATCCTCAAAGACCCCCGCCTGTCGGCCCATTACGTGCTGGAACTATCCCGCCAGGGCCGGCTCGACGCCATGACCGTGGTCGTCGAACCCCGCGCCGGCCACCCGCTGGGCGGCGATGCCTCGGCCGACGCCTCGCGCAAACTGGCCGAGAATGTGAAGGCCTTCACCGGTGTAAACGCCGACGTGCGTCTGGTCGCCGAGGACGGGATCGAGCGGTCGATGGGCAAGGCGAAGCGGGTCCTGGACTTGCGGGATAAGGGGTAGGGGACGGGAAGGCATCCCGTCGGCACAACTGCTCCGTCACTCCACCGGGTACCCCGATTTCTTCCAGCTCGGAAAGCCGTCGCAATAATACGTTACTCGCCGATAGCCGATGAGTTTTCGGCGATGGCCAGCAGGGCGTCGAGATCGCAGTGGGTCTCCAGATGGGCGGCGAGACAGTCCGCCGTTCCGTTTTATACAAACCCTCCGATTTGATCTCGGACAGGCTTTCGGCGATGTGATTCAAAAATCCATTTTCCACAGCGTGGCTCCGCCCATGGTATTAAAAAATACCCATCCCATACCGGGCGAAAGATTTCCTAACCGTCAATCCAGATCGGATTTGACCACGCCCGTTTGCCCGCGCGATCTGTAATCGAGATGCGAATCCACGGTGACTTGGCCAAGCGATGCAGCGAGACGCGCCCGGTTGTCATTGCCTCGCCATGCAGGGTTGCCGTCGCCGAGCCCTGGCCCTGTACAATGATGGTAACGACCGAGGAGCAATCAACCTCTACCGCTTGTTCGGTGACACGAATATCGCGAATTTCAGGGCCGAGACTGGAATAAAACTGGCCTGCGTTAAGCGCGTTTAGCAAGGCTTCGGGAGTGTTTTCGAGAGCCTTGACCATAACCCAGCCGCCGAAGTGGTCGGGGGTGTTGAAATGGGCATCGTCGGCGGCGACCAGATTCAGGCGGCGGCCCTCGTTCAGCAAATGTTCCAGCGCCACGAAACCTTCGCCGCGACCATTGTCGATGATGCAGCCGTGATTATAGATTTCGACCGCATGGGCCGCGGTGATGGTGCGGGCGTCGGCCTCGGTCATTCCAGACCAATGCGGATGCACAATGACCACAAATGCCCCGGCATCGCGAGCCCGTTGCGCTAAACTCTCGGCTGACTCCGAATCCCCGGCACGCCTTAAATACGGTGTGTGCGGCGGGCTAAAATCGGCCGGAAGCCCCACCGCCACCATATGCCATGAATTGCCATTCTCCATTGCGCCCGTATGCAGTTCAGCGCCCAGGATGGTGGTAAAGTTTCCGTTGCGACAAGCCGTCGTATCGGTGATCGGGTAGTTGAACTGGCCAACAAAATGATCCGTCAGGGCGATGAAATCATAGCCTTCGGCCTGATAACGGCGACAGACCTCTTCGGGGGCCAGGGCTCCGTCCGAATTTGTGGAGTGGGTGTGCAGATTGCCTCGGTGGAAATTACCGGCGGCGGTGAAGAAGCTGGTGGGCATGGCGCAGGCCTTTTAATATGCAGGTTTTCCCGTCGTCGGGTGTCATAATATCTGGCTGAGAAACAGCTTGGTTCGCTCGTGCCCGGGGTTATTGAAAAACTCTATGGGCTCGTTTTCCTCGACGATATCGCCTTCGTCCATAAAGATCACCCGGTCGGCGATGGTCTTGGCGAATCCCATCTCGTGAGTCACCACGATCATCGTCATGCCCGTGTCGGCGAGCTCAACCATAACATCGAGAACTTCCTTGATCATCTCCGGGTCGAGTGCCGAAGTTGGCTCATCGAACAACATAATCTTTGGGTTCATGCACAAAGAGCGGGCAATGGCCACGCGTTGCTGCTGACCACCCGAGAGCTGGCCGGGGTATTTGTCGGCCTGTTCCGGTATTTTGACCCGTTCAAGATACTTCATGGCGTTGGCCCGGGCGTCGGCTTTGGGCATTTTTCGAACCCAGATTGGACCGAGCGTGAGGTTTTCGAGAACGGATAGATGGGGAAACAGGTTGAAGCTCTGGAACACCATGCCTACTTCGGTGCGAATATGATCAATGTGTTTAAGGTTTTTGTCCAGTGTTACGTTATCAACGACGATGCTGCCCTCCTGATGCTCTTCAAGATGGTTGATACAGCGGATGAGAGTTGATTTCCCCGACCCGGAAGGGCCGCAAACAACGATCCGTTCCCCCTTGTGCACGATAAGATCGATGTCTTTCAGTACGTGAAAATTGCCGTACCATTTATTGACCTTGTTAAGATCGATAATAACTTCGCTGGAAGCGGCGGATGCCAGTTTTTGCGCGGTTCCCTGGCTGTTTGTTTCAGTCATGTTCTTTCCTTGGGGCATTCCGGATCAACTTTTGTGGGTTGTCGAAAGTTTTACTTCCAGGCGGCGACTGTATTTTGACATGGCAAAACAAATCAAAAAGAACAGCATCGCTCCAAATAATAACGGTTCCTTGTGGAGCCCGAGCCATGGAGTATCCCTGCTGATCGAGCGCAACATGCCCAGGATGTCCAAGAGCCCGATGATCGACACCAACGTGGTATCCTTCAGCAGTCCAAGAAAACTGCCAACAATATTTGGAATCATATGCTTCAAGGCCTGCGGCATGATGATCAAGCCCATGGTTCCCCAATAGCCCAGGCCGATGCTGTGGGCGCCTTCAGCCTGGCCCTTGGGAATGGCCTGGAGGCCAGCACGAACGATTTCGGCCAAATAGCAGGCGTTGAACAGGCAAACGGCGATAATAACCTGAACCAGCTTGTTGAGAACAAAGCCCTCGGGCATGAACAGCGGAAACATCGTCGTCGCCATAAACAGCACGGTGATTAGCGGTACCGAGCGGAACAGTTCGATAAACGCGGTGCTCAACACCCGGATGACCGGCAGCTTTGAACGCCGGCCAAGGGCGAGAACGATCCCGCCTGGCAGAGCCGTGGCAATGCCGACCCCCGATATGACCAGGGTGAGAAACAAGCCACCCCATTTGGTCCAGGAAACGCCCTCGACGCTCCAGCCCATTTGCCAGAGGAAAACCATGCCAAGGCAGCCCACGAGAATACCAATTAGAATATTGTGCTGGCTTTTTTCAGATGCATCGCCCTTGCCAAGCAGGCGGATCAGAAATTCAGGCAGGCTGCCGCCGGTAAACACGCCAACGATTGCATGCGCGGTATTGCCCGCCAGGCAAACGATCGCGGCGGAGATCATGACCTGCATGAAAATGCCCTTCTCGCCGCCCGAAAAAAGGTACCCGGCAAGGAAAGGATAGAGGAACACCGCGGTCAAGCCGATATAGATTTTTGCCTTGACCCGCGGCAACCAAAGCGGCGCCATCCAGGTAAACAGTAACAATGCGCCAAAATTGACCCGCCACAATTCTTCTCTCGGGTAGCGGCCATAGAAAATGTTGTCCAGCCACGCAATGACACCCGCCCAACAGGCGCCATCAATGCTGATGGCGAAACACTGACGCCGGGTATCGGCGACCCAAACGGCATCGGCGACGCCCCATGTCCACACGCCCGCTACCGTTAAGTAGATAATATAAAGAGTAATGACCGTAAGAAAGCTGTTGAAGGGAGTACTGAACAGATGCAGCCGCATCCAGCCAATAATTGTTCTCTCCGATATGGGGGCCTCTCTGGCGGGTGTTTTTTCAGGCGATACAACAGCCATGATCAGCGCTCCACCAACTGGACGCGTTTATTATAAATATTCAGCAGCCAGGAAATGGTCAGGCTGACGAACATGTAAAAGGCCATGGTCATGCCGACGATCTCAATCGCATGGCCGACCTGGTTCAACGATGTTTGCATAAACACGGCGACAAGATCGGGATAGCCGATGGCAATGGCCAGCGACGAATTCTTGACCACGTTCATCCACAGGCTGATCATTGGCGGAACGATGGCCGGCATCGCCTGGGGAACAACCACAAGCGACAATACCCGCTTTTCCCTCAGGCCAATTGCCCGCGCGGCATCATGCTGTCCCGTGCTTACCGACAAGATGCCGGCGCGCACGGCTTCGGCCAGATGGGCAGCGTGATATATAGTCAAAGCGACAAAAAGTGCCAGAAAAGCAGGAGGCAGGGTAGCGCCGCCAACGAAGTTGAACCCCTCAAACGTCGGAATATCCCAGCCGACTGGCGACCCCGTCATTAAGAAAACCGTTCCCGGCAGCAAGATAATCAACGCAGCCGATGGCATGAAGATCGGAACGACCTGCCCTGTTTTATCCTGGCGTTTATGGGCCCACCGTTTGAATACAAGGACGCCGGCGACCGCGATGACAAGGGCTAGTTCACTCATCCAGAGCAGATCTCCCGGCACCGGCCATGGCGTGTAAAGCCCTCGATTATTGAGCAATACAGCCCCCGAGCCAGCGGACAGATCGAGGCTGTTGCGGACCTTGGGCAGCAGGGAGAAAATCCCGGTATACCAGAATATAATCTGTATCAACAAAGGCGTGTTGCGAAAGATTTCCACAAAGCTCAACGCCACTTTGGCAACCAGCCAGTTACTGGAAAGTCTCAAAATACCGACGGTAAATCCAAGCACGGTCGACGCAATAATGGCCAACGCCGATATATAGAGTGTATTGAGAACGCCAATCAGGAAAATGTCCCCGTACGTTCCAATTCCGACCGTGTAATCCATGAACCTGAAGTCGATGTCGAACCCGGCTTCAACCCCCAGAAACCTGAATCCGGACTTCATCCCGCGCACTTCAAGGTTATGCGCCGTGGTGGCATAAAGATACCAGCCGATCCAGCCGACAATTCCTGCCGTCAATAACTGATAGAAAATCGAGCGGACACGCTCATCGTGGAAGAAATCAAATTTTTCTTTTGTTTTAACATGTTCGGATTTCTTGAGACTGTCACCGATCGTCAAGATATCTTCCCCTCGGCAATAATTCTTATTGCGGCGCTAATTGCCGGCGCCAAACCAATCTGGAATTGATCTGGCGCCGGCTGATGACGCCAGCGGTTAAACCGCTGGAACTGGTTTTAGCGCATGGGCGGGGAATACATCAGACCGCCATTGGTCCAAAGGGCATTGTTCGTTCCTTTACGAGCAATGCCGATACCCAATTTACCACCACCCATATAGGCTTCATAGTTTTGACCATAATTGCCGACATGTTTAATGATGTTATAGGCCCAATCCTTGGTAAGCCCCAATCCTTCGTGAAGGTTTCCCTCGACGCCAAGCATGCGGCGAATGTTCACATCTTCCGAATTGGCGCGCATATCATCGACATTTACACTGTTAACACCAAGTTCCTCGGCGTTGATCATGGCAAACATTGTCCAGGAGACAATGTCTCTCCACTGACTGTCGCCATGTCTCACCGCGGGAGCCAAAGGCTCTTTTGAGATGGTTTCAGGCAGAATGATGTGGTCGGCGGGAACCGGGAATGCAGCCAGATTGCCGGCCATCGATGACTTGTCGCCGGTTGTCGAATCGCAACCGCCGTTCAGGTAAGTTTCGTCACGGACATTGTAATCCTCGAAAGTCACCGCCTTGATGCCAAGATTGTTGACGCGGCTGTAATCCGCAAGATTGAGTTCGGTTGTCGTTCCGCTTGTCACGCATACCCTGGCGCCCTTCAATTGAAGTGCACTGGTGATGCCACTGTCCTTACGAACCGTGAAACCCTGTCCATCGTAGAAATTGGGTTGCAGAAAATCCAGGCCAAGCTGGGTGTCGCGTGACATTGTCCAGGTAGCGGTCCGCGATAAAAGATCAGACTCGCCATTGGCCAGTGCGGTAAACCGCAATTGACTGCTGACCGATTGAATTTCCAGTTTACCCGGGTCACCGAAAATAGCGGCTGCAACGGCGCGACATGTCTGCACGTCAAGGCCATACCAGTTGCCATTGGCGTCAAGATTATAATAGCCGGCTGAAGGCGGGCCGACCTGGCAACGTACATGGCCGCGTTTTTTGACGATCTCCAGCGTACTTTCCGCCGCCGAAGCAGTGGTTGCACCGGAAACTACCATTATGGCAGCCGCCGCAATCGATGTGAGTGATGTAGTGAATTTCATTAAACTGTTCTCCCTGTGGTTAACTTATAATTCTTTACATGGCTGCGGAAAGAAACCCGCAATACTGTAGTCGGACAGTGACCCAGCATTGCCCTCCCCGGACATTTCAACACCTTGTTTTAACCCTATGGTGAGTACGGAAAACGAGTCTAATGCCTTTACCAGTCCAGGTCATGCAATAATTGCATGACCTGGACTGGTTGTTGCGATCATGTATTGATTTGATGGTGCCTGAAATGTGTTATACCAAGGAGCGTTGATAAAGCCCCATCAAATGAGTCTTTATCAACGCTCCTTGGTATTACGAGGCGGCGAGCTTTGGTATCAGCTGAACTCCGGTTTATTTGCCTCTTGCTGCAACAAAATCTGCCAGAATTTTTCAGTGCCGGGCACGGAATTCAGCTTGTAGCGATAAACCACGATGTTCACCGAGATATCATCGTCCGCGGTTGCAGCCCGCACGAGTGCTCCGGATTTAAGATCGTTGGCGACAATAGATTTTGGAATCCAGGCGACACCATAGCCCTTGAGAACCATCTCCCTGATCGCCGCGGCGGTGGAGGATTCATAAACGGGCACAAAATTCAGATCACTAAATCGAATCTCCAGATGATGTCTGACTGGCCAGACCTGTGGGTTGGAATAGGTATGCAAGTAAGGAATCGAGCTGCCGGGACTGATGGTAGGAAGCCAGTATTCAGGTTTGCCGTTTTTATCCGGATTAACAACGGGTACAAGCGTCTCGGTTCCCAATTGTAGCGAGCAAAACTTCGCTGTGTCATTCAAAATTGCGCCGGAAGGATCTTCGTAGCCAATAAAAAAATCGATTTGTCCTTCTTCCAGGGCGCTAAGGTATTGACCAACACTGCCATACCCGCTCCTGACACTGAATGTTTCAGTTTCGGTAAGCGATTGAAGTTCATTCAACCATCCAGGAACAAAAAATTGTGCCAAAGTGCTTAATGTCGAAATCCGGATTTTTTCCTTTTTTCCATTGATATCACTGCGTGACTGATTTGCGAGGCGGGCAATTTCCTGAGCCACTGGCTTAAAAATCTCTCCAGCCTCGGTTAATCTGGCCGGTTGACTGGAACGGTCGATAAGTTTTGCTCCAACCCAGTTTTCCAGCGATTTAAGACGCCGGCTGAATGCTGGCTGGGAAACGCAACGATTTTCAGAGGAAATTCTGAAATTTCCAGTTTCGCAAAGCGAAAGAAAATCCTCTAGCCACTTGAGTTCCATAGCAATTATCCGCTTGAAGCAACATGGTAATGGTATAAGCCAAAAACCCGAGCATCGTACCACAGTAGAAGGATTTTCGCCTGTTTGGTACTGTAGATTAAATCGAAATCAGTGGCCGCTTTGTGCCGAAATGCGCACGATTGGCCTCGTAACGGATTGAAACACAACAAAGCCCATTCCTCCACCCCGCGGCCGGCGCTTGAGGGAACAACAAGCAAACCCGCCCCCCAACCGGGGCGGCAAGCGCGACCGCGCGTCCGAGCTTATGCGAGGAGCCAAGGGCGCGGATGCGCCCGCCCGGCGCCTGAGGGAACAACAAAAAACAGAAGCGGGCAGCCTCTCCCGCGACAAGCCCGCGACCGCGGGCCGCGCATCGTTGCGCGAGCCAAGCGGGCGGAGGCCCGCGCCCGGCACCTGAGGGCGCACAAACAAACCGAACCAAACCGGAAATCCCGTGAGTACCCTCCAAACAGCCTGCCCTCCGAAGCCCCGACGCGGGAGGGTTCCCCCTTGCGCCGATGCCCGCCTGCGGGCAGAATGTGCCCCATGACTCGACTTATCCTTGCGCTTTGCGCGCTCGCCCTTGCCACCGCCGCATCCGCGTCGGCGGCGGAGGAAACCATCACCGGCAAGCCCATTGCGCTCGACGGCTATACGCTCCGGTTTGTCATTCTCGACGGCTACGCCATTGCCGAGACTTACGCCCGCAAGGAAAAATCGGTCGCTGGGCGCTGATTTACAGGGAATAGCGGATGGCTGACAGCAAACCGGATAAAGGGCAACGGACCGACTGGGTCCTTGTCATTGCGATTGCCGCAATCGCTTTTTTGATCCTGTTGTCGCTGATCTGGCAGGTGACGGATTTCATTGCCGATGGCCGACTCAATTTCCTCATACCCTGGCAGACGGCAATCGCCGCATTGATCGGTTTCGCCGGCCTGATCGTCACGACCATAGCGGGCTTTTACTTCGCCAACCGCCAGCGAAAAGAGGACGCCAGACTGGCCCGGAAATCCCGCGAACATCAAGCCAAGCTCGATCGGGAACGCGACGACCGCCTGCGGGAGGAGGAGGCCCGCGCGCTGGCGGCGGCACTTGCCGCCGAGTTCGGCCTTATCGTGCGGGAACTCGATTTCTATTATAGCCAGATACAAACCATCGCTAAGGCAGCGCCGGAAAACGCAAAGCAC
>JADFVY010000120.1 GCA_015222795.1 Pseudomonadota bacterium
CCTGACCAACCTCAAAGCCGCATAGGCCATTCAAACGAGTAAACAATGAACCCTGAAACCTTAAAGCCGACAGACTGCTAGTCAGTTCCTAATATCCCGAAGGTCACGTGGTCGCACCAGCGGCCGTTGATCTTCAGATATTCCCGCGCCAATCCTTCTTCTCGGAAGCCGCATTTCAGCGCCAGGCAGCGACCTCAACCCGGTCGCCGCGCGTATATTCACGCGAAATTATTGAATCGCCTCCGAACGAAGCCGTCGCGTCAAACAAGCAGCGAATTCCTTTAAGACGAGCTTTGACATCCCCTCTCTTCATAAAACGCCCCTCAAGGCGTTTCAGCCCATGACAATCAGGCAAGGCCATTAAAGATGCATTAAAAATATTGCTTTCTATGTCAGGGCAGCATATGATACATGTATATATTTTACATCTTTCAGAATATACCGGAATTCAACCATGTGGCGGCGCCCGGGTTATTGGGTGGCTCCGATCCGGCAGCCGGCTCTTTGTCACCAACTTAACTGGGAGGAATTGCAGATGCCGAATTTAACGAGAAGGCAGGTTTTGAAAAGCGGGGGCGCCGTGGCGGCCGCTCCGGTTCTGGTCCAGGCAGGGCTTCAGGTCGCTCAGGCCGAAACCACGGACATAAGCAAACTGAGGCGCGTGAAGCAGCAAATGGTTGCTCCGCCAGCCGTGCCCGAACATGAACAGGTCGCCAGCGGCGGGCCGAAAATCATTGAGGTTCGCCTGGTCGTCGAGGAGAAACAGATCGAAATCGACGGCGATGGCACCAAGATGTGGGCCATGACCTTCAATGGCTCCGTGCCGGCCCCGATGATCGTCTGCCATCAGGACGACTACGTCGAGGTGACCCTGGTCAATCCGGAAAGCAATAACCTGGAGCATAATATTGACTTGCATGCCGCGACCGGATCGCTTGGCGGCGGCGGATTGACCCATGTTACGCCGGGCGAGGAGGTTGTGATCCGCTTCAAGGCGACGAAAGCCGGCGTTTTCTGTTACCACTGCGCCCCGGGCGGCACGATGATCCCGCTGCACTGTGTCTCGGGCATGGCGGGCACCATCATGGTCCTTCCCCGCAACGGCTTGACCGACGCCAACGGAAAATCAATCAAGTACGACAAGGTCTGGCACATCGGCGAGCAGGACTACTACATACCAAGAGACGAGGACGGCAATTTCAAGTCCTACGAAAGTGTCGGCGACTCAATGTCCAACACACTTGAGGTCATGCGGGATTTCGTCCCCACCCACGTCGTCATCGGCGGCGCCGCCTTCGCCTATACCGGCGACAACTCGTTGACCGCGAAGGTCGGGGAAACGGTCCTGATCACGCATATGCAGGCCAACAACCCGACCCAGCCGCACCTGATCGGCGGCCACGGCGATTATGTCTGGGCGGACGGATCCTTCCAAGACCCTCCGAAAACAGGACTGGAGACTTATTGGGTCGCGGGCGGTTCGGCCGGGGCCATGATGTACACCTTCCGCCAACCCGGACTATACGTCTACCTCAACCACAACCTGATCAAGGCCGTAATGGGGGGCGCCGCCGCCCACATCAAGGTCGAAGGCAAGTGGGACGACGATCTGATGACCCAGGTAAGGAAACCGGGGCCGATCAGCAGTTAATTCAAACCATGGCTCGCTGATGGAAAGCTCGGCAAACAGTCCCCGACAGCCATTCACCCCCTCCTGTCGGGGACTGTTTGAACCGGGAGGCCTTCACGCACGGAAAATATCAACTGATTGAGGAGGCCGCCTTGGAAACGAAAGCTGGAATATGGCACCCGGTGCTGGCGGCGATTGTCGTCATGGCCCTTAGTCCGGCGGCGAACGGCGGAACAGCGGAGACCGGCAAGAGGGAAGTTCCCACCGTCGGCAAGCCGATAGCGGGACATATCGGCGGACCGTTCACCCTGGTCGATCACAACGGAGACACCGTTACCGACGCCGATTTCCACGGCCGTTTCATGCTGATTTATTTCGGCTATACCTTCTGCCCGGACGTTTGCCCGACGGCGGCAATCATGATGACGCACACGCTGGAGGAACTGGGCGAGCAAGAAGCGAAAGTGACGCCCATCATCATAAGCATCGACCCCGAGCGCGACCGCCCCGATGGCATGAAGGATTACGTCTCCCATTTCCATCCGCGCATGGTGGGGCTCACCGGCTCGCCCGAACAGGTCGCGGTGGCGATCGAAGCCTACAAGGTATATGCGGTCAAGGTATTCGAGGAGGGATGGGGCGTGGACGATTATTTCGTCTATCACTCCGATGTCATTTATTTCATGGGCCCCGATGGGGAATATCTCGATCATTTCGGCAGCGGCTCCACGCCCAAGGTTATGGCCGCGCGAATGCGGGCGCACATGGGCGGAAGTCCACCTCGCCCCTAATTGACGGTGGTTGCGGAGCCGCCGGACCACACGTCGGTGGGGAACGCCTTGATCAGTTGAGGTTTCGGTAGGACAAGATCCTTGATGCTGTAGCCATCAAGAACCTCGAGAAAGGCGTTGTGCGCCTGGCGCATGATGCCGGCAAGAACGCACGCGCTAACAATCTGGCAGTTGAAATCTCCATCGGGCTCGAAACACTCTACTATGGCCATGTCTTTCTCCATGGCGCGAACCACCTCGCCAACGGAAATCGTTGCCGGGTCCCGCCCGATGCGCAGGCCGCCATTCTTTCCGCGGACGGTTTCGGCGAACCCGTGCTTGCCCAGATCCTGGACCAGTTTCATCAGATGATTGCGCGAGATATCGTATTGCTCGGAGATTTCCCTTATCGTCGCGAGCCTTCCATCCTGGATGCTGAGATAAATCAGAACCCTCAGTGCATAATCGCTATAGTTGGTTAAACGCATTTTTCGCCACGAACTCCCCTATTCAAAACATGCATGGTAGATATAGCTATAACCTCGAGAAACTCCAGTGGTTTTTGGGTAAAATCCCCGGCCCCCCGGCTAATACCAAGGCTCGCTGATAGAGCTTTTCAAGTTTGAAGTGAAGCGACTCCGGGGCGCGGGTCGCCATGCAATATCCCGAAGGTCACGTGGTCGCACCAGCGGCCGTTTATTTTCAGATATTCCCGCGCCAGGCCTTCCTCGCGAAAGCCGCATTTCAAGAGCAGGCCGCGGCTCGCCTCGTTGGCGGGCAGGCAGGCGGCCTCGACCCTGTGCAGCTGCAAAACCCCGAAGGAATAATCCAGCACACAGCGGACCGCTTCGGTCATATATCCGTGGCGGGCGCTGGCCGCGCCGACCCAGTAACCCAGGCTGCCGGTCCGCGCCACGCCCTGGCGCACGTTGGACAGGGTGATTCCGCCCAACATCTCTCTACCGTCACGGCTGAAAATCAGAAACCCGTATCCGGTTTGCGCGTGCCAGTCTTCCTTGACCTGGGCGCGCCGGCGCTGGAAGGCGGCAATGCTGGCGCCATCGGGCGGCCAGGTCGGCTCCCATGGCTGCAGGAACGCCTCGCTGGCCCGCCGCAGCGTCACCCAGGCTCGCGCATCCTGGGAAACCGGTGGGCGCAATAACACCCGGGGGCCGGTGAGAACAGTATCCGATACCGCGCTGCGCAACATCGCCCACATAGTTATTCAGACGGAAAGCCGCTCGGCGAAGCGGTCATAGGGCATCATACGCCCCAACGGCCCAATGGCGGCAAGCGACGGGCGGCCAGTAAATATCCGCCCCGCCACGCGTCGAACCGCATCCATATCAACTGCGTCGATGTGTGCCACTATCTCATCGATTGGCAAAGGCCGGCCGAAAATCAACATCTGTTCGCCAAGCTGCTCGGCTCGCGATCCGGTAGATTCCAGCGACATAAGGGTCGCCGCCTTAAGCTGGTTTCGGGCGCGTCGCACCTCGCTTTCCTCCAGGCTTCCCGCCAGCCGCTTCACCTCGTCGACCAGCACCGGCATCAACTCGGCTATCTCTTCCTCGCCGGTCCCGGCGTAGATGCCGAACAGGCCGCAATCTGTATAACAGGAACAATAACTGTGGATCGAATAAGCCAGCCCTCGGCGTTCGCGGACCTCCTGGAACAGCCGTGACGACATGCCACCGCCGAACAGAACCGACATCACGGTAGAGGCATAAATGTCGGGGTCGTGCATCCCCAGCCCCGGGAACCCGATCGTCAGATGCACCTGTTCCAGTTCGCGGTCTTCCAGATGCTCGCCGCCGCCGTATGCCGCCGTTTCGTTGCCCAGTGGCCGGCTGTCCGGCAGATCGTTGAACAGATGACGAGCCAGAGTAACCAATTGATCATGCTCGATCATTCCGGCCGCCGACAACACCAGACTGCCGGCGCCATAGGCCTGGTCCATATAGCCCATGATGGCCTCGCGCGACATTGTTCGCACCCGTTCGGCATCGCCGAGCACCGGGCGGCCCATGGGTTGGTCGGGAAAGGCGGTGGCCTGAAAATGGTCGAAAACAACATCGTCCGGCGTATCGTGCGCCTGGCCGATCTCCTGCAGCACGACACTGCGCTCGCGCGCCAGTTCCTCGGGCTCGAATGTGGAATGCTGCAGAATGTCGGCCAGAATATCGACCGCCAACGGCGCGTCCTCTTTCAGAACCTTGGCGTAATATGCGGTGTGTTCGCGCGAGGTATAGGCGTTCAAATGGCCGCCGACCTCCTCGATTTCGGCCACAATATCCAGCGCCGAGCGGCGCTTGGTGCCCTTAAAGGCCATATGCTCCAGCATATGGGCAACGCCGTTGATCTCAACCGGCTCGTTGCGGGTGCCGGCGTCGACGAAGACCCCGACCGAGACCGTCTCCACCGCGTCCATCGTGTGGGAAACGATGCGCAGCCCGTTCTCCAGGGTTGTCTGGCGGACGGTCATGCCTTCACGCCCACGCGCGTCCGAATATGCGCCATCACGCCCTCGAGGTTATTAGCCATTACGTCGTATCTCTCCTCTCGCTCAAACAGGTCGGCCAGGCGGGGCGGCAGTTGCGGGCGTATGCCTGTTGCGCGCTCGACCGCCTCGGGGAATTTGGCCGGGTGGGCGGTGGCCATCGAAACCATCGGGATCGCCGGATCGGGGTTCTTTGCACGCGCCGCGGCAACGCCGATCACGCTATGCGGATCCAGAAGCGCGCCGTTGGCCTCTTGCTCTCCCTTGATGGCAGTCAGCGTCTGTTCGTCGTCGAGGCGATGGCCTTCGAACAGTGACTGTATGGCATCCATGCCGCCCTGCGGGATTGTCAGCCGGCCGGTTTCACGAAATTCGGTCATCGCGCTTTTAACAGCTACACCCTCGCGGTCGCAGGCGTCGAACAGTAGCCGCTCGAAATTGCTGGAAACCTGAATGTCCATGCTGGGCGAAAGCGACGGCTCGACCCCGCGCGCCTCCATCGCCCCGGTTTCGATGAAACGGGTAAGGATGTCGTTGCGGTTGGAGCCGATGACGAACTGCGATATGGGCAAACCCATCTCGCGCGCGGCATAACCGGCATAGACATTGCCAAAATTGCCGGTCGGCACGGCGAAATTCACGGGGCGATCCGGCGCGCCAAGAGCCAGGGCGGCGCGGAAATAATAGACGATCTGGGCCATGATCCGCGCCCAATTGATCGAATTGACCGCGCCGAGCCGCATTTCCTGGCGAAAACCGGGGTCGCCGAACATTGCCTTCACCATATCCTGGCAGTCGTCGAAGCTGCCCTCGATGGCGATGTTGTGGACGTTGGCCGAGGGCACGGTCGTCATCTGGCGCCGCTGAACATCGGACACACGGCCATGGGGATGCAGAATGAAAATATCGATAGCCTCGCGGTCGCGGCAGGCCTCGATTGCGGCCGAACCAGTATCGCCCGAGGTCGCGCCGACGATGGTAATGCGCTCGCCGCGACGGCCGAGTACATGATCGAACAGCCGTCCCAGCAACTGGAGCGCAACATCCTTGAAGGCCAGCGTCGGGCCGTGGAACAGTTCCATCAGCCAGAGATTGTCGTCCAGTTGTTTCAGCGGCACGACGGCGGCATGATCGAACCCGGCATAGGCGTCGCGCACAAGACCGGCGAATTCGTCCTCGCCGATCCGTCCGCCCAAAAACGGCTGCATGATTCGGATCGCCAGGTCCGCGTATGAAAGGCCGCGCATGGCGCGAATTTCATCGGCCGGGAAATGCGGCCATGTCTCGGGAATATAGAGGCCCCCGTCCGTGGCCAGTCCAGCCAGCAGAACCTCGTCAAATTCCAGAATCGGGGCCTCGCCCCTGGTGCTTATGTAACGCACGGCTCGTTTCGTCCTCTTAACCCAAGCGCATCAAACTAGCGATGCGGCCCGCCGCAAGCAAGGCGACTCATGTCATCAGGTAACGCTGGCGCAAATGATCCTTGAAGGCGTCGGCGCCGAGCGGCTTTCCGGTTGCCTCAATCAGCAACTCGTCCGTCGAGATAAGCGACGCCTTGTTGTGGACGTTGGGCCGCAGCCACGCCATCAGGGGCGCGAAATCGCCCTTGGCGACCGATGGCATGATCAGCGCGTCGGCGGTCCGCGCGGCGGCGGCCAGCTGCGCCGCGGCCATCGCGCCCAGGCTGTAGGTCGGAAAATAACCAAAGGCGCCGTCCGGCCAGTGGATATCCTGCAGACAGCCCAGCCGGTCATCCGGCGGCCGTATGCCGAGCAGTTCGACCATGCCGTCGCCCCAGGCCCCGGGAAGATCGGCCACCGCAAGGTCGCCGGCGATCATCGCGCGTTCCAGTCGGGTACGCAGGATGATATGGGCGGGATAGGTGACCTCGTCGGCCTCGACGCGGATCAGGCTGGGCTCAACCCTCGTTGCAAGGCGGTACAGATTGGCGGCTGTCCATGCGGGGCCTTCGGCGGCGAAGGCCTGCCCGGCCACCGGCGCCGCCCATTCGAAGAATTCGGGCGAACGGCAGATTTGCATTTCGATCAACAACGACTGGCTTTCATGCATAACCATGCCGCGCGCGTTGCCAACCGGCTGGTATCGCCACGCCTTCGGCAGGCCGCGCTCATACATGGCGTGGCCTGATTCATGCAGCACGGCCATCATGGAATCGAGGAAGCCGCCGTCGTGATAGCGGGTGGTTATGCGGCTGTCCTCCGGCACGCCACCCGAAAAGGGATGCAGGCTTTCGTCGAGCCGAGCACTATCAAAATCGATACCCACGGTCTCGGCCAAGTGGCGGCAGAGAATGCGCTGGGCGGGGATGGGAAAGGGACCGGTGGGCATAACCGGTTCCGGCTCGCGGGCCTGATGCGCCAGGACGGCGTCGAGAAGTTCCGGCAGAAAACCTGCATAATCCTCCAGGATGGAAACCACCCGCGCGCTGTCGGCGTCTGGTTCGTACTCGTCCATCAGGGCGTCGTAAGCGGGCCGGCCCAGCATTTCCGCCTTGGCGGTCCCGGCTTCGCGCGTCAGGGCCAGCACTTCCTCGAGGAAAGGCTGAAGCGCCTTAAAGTCGGAATCCGCCCGCGCGCCGCGCCATGCCGCCTCGGCCGCCGCGCCAGCGTGGGACCGGGCGGCGACCAGGTCCGCGGGTACAGCGGTCGCATGCAGCCAGGCGCGGTGGATTTCACGCAGGTTGGCCGATTGCCACCGGTCCAGTTGATCCGCGTTCGCGGCCGCTTCGTCCATCAGATCGCCAACCTGGGGGTCGGTGACCAGTTCGTGCGCCATCGTTCGCAGCGTGGCCATCTGTTCGGCGCGCGCCGCGGCCCCGCCGGGCGGCATGTTGACGGAAGTATCCCAGCCCAGCACGCCCTCGGCCTCGCCAATCAGTGCGCGGCGGCGGAAGACTTCCTCCAGCCGCCGATAGGCCCCGCTGATATTGGAGCCGGGGTCAGTCGTCATCCGGGCCGCGCCGCCTGGTGTGATAGATCACGTAGATAACGAACAGGGCCCCGGCCAGCGAAAACCAGGTGATCGCATAAGTCAGGTGGTTGTTGGGCAAATCTACGTGCCATTCGTTGGGGTCGGGTGTGAGCCACGGCATAGGCTTACCCGACAGGGCTTTCTCACCGGTGGCGAATACATAGTAGTCCGTGAAGGGCAGAACACCCGCGGCCGCCGACATCCCGGCCAGATCGATAAAGTACCAATTGTTCTTTTCCGGCTTGTTGTCGGGCGTAAACCATCCCGGCAGGTCCGGAATTCGTACAACGCCGGTGACCTCCACTACGGCCGGCTCGTCGCCCAGCTCCTCGATGGGGGTTCCGGGCCAGTCTATCGGTACCCAGCCGCGGTTCACGAGCAACGTTGCGCCGCCATTGGCGAGGACCAAGGGTGTGAATACATTGATACCCGGTATGCCGTTGCGCACCCGATTCAGCAGATGCATTTCGGCTTCATGCATATAGTGTCCGGTTACCGTGACCTTGCGATACATCAGATCATCGGCGGAAATACGGGCGTCCAGGAGCAGCGGTATCGCTGGACCGGAATCGCGGATTTGCAATTCCTGGATCAGTTCCATCTTCCACTGCAGGCGGTGAACCTGCCAATAGCCGAACAGAACGAGGATCGCCACCGCCGGGACGGAGATCAGTGTCGGCCAGAATGTGGGTCGGAATTGCACGTCTGTTTAAGACCGGTTGCTTGCGTCATTACCGCTCCCGGATAAACCGGCGACGGGTCTATGTAAAGGTATTCTTGCCGCCCTCGCCCGCCTTGTGGTGATACTGCAGGGCGATCATCAACGCCTTCATAGGATGCAGCAGCAGGACCGACAGGCCGATAATAACCGGCGTCCAGATGACCAGATGCAGCCAGTGGGGCGGACGGAAGGTGACCTCCACCCACAACGCCATCGCGATAACCAGCGCGCCGACAATGGCCATGACGAAGAATGCCGGGCCGTCGGCGCTGTCCCCGGCCTTCATTTCCAGGCCGCAGACCGCGCATTTGTCGGTTAGTTTCAGGAGCCCACTGTAAAGTTTGCCCTCGCCGCAGCGCGGGCAGCGGCACAGAAATCCCGCCCTGAAAGGTGAAACCGGCGCGCGGGGCTCCGTCACTGGAACTCCGGCGCGCCGGCAAAACGGAACAGGGCCAAATTCAGCCGCCCCAGATGTAAATAAAGGTAAACAGGAACAGCCACACCGCATCGACGAAATGCCAGTACCAGGACGCCGCCACGAGGCCGAAGTGATGGTCGGGCTTAAAGTGGCCTTTTATGGTGCGTATCAGGCAAACCAGCAGGAAAATCGTGCCGACAATGACATGAAACCCATGGAACCCTGTCGCCATGAAGAATGTCGACGGGTAAATGCCGTCGGCGAAGTTAAAGGGCGCGTGGCCGTATTCGACGGCCTGCAACGTGGTGAAGAGGGCGCCCAGAGCGACCGTCGCGATCAGCCAGTTTACCGCCAGTTTCTGGTTGCCGCGCATCAGCGCGTGATGCGCCCAGTGGACGGTGACGCTGGAAGTGAGCAGGACAACCGTATTAGCCAGCGGCAATTCATACCAGACGAAGGTTTCGATACCCTCCGGCGGCCAGATGCCGCCCGCCAGATCGTAGGGAAACTCCCGAGGGAACAGGCTGGAATCGAAGAACGCCCAGAAGAAGGCCACGAAGAACATCACTTCGGACGCTATGAACAAGAGCATGCCGTAGCGAAGGCCATTCTGAACGACCGCCGTGTGGTGCCCCTCGAATGTGGCTTCCTTGATCACATCGCGCCACCACAAAATCATGGTCGAAGCCATCAGCAGGACGCCTGGAACGACCGTTCCAATACCAAGGGCCTCGCCGATGCCGCCCATCATATCCGGGTGCATAAAGAGCACCAACCCGATGGCCAGGGTAAAGCCCGCCAATGCGCCCAGCGCGGGCCACGGGCTCGGGTCCACCAGATGGTAATCATGTTTAACTGCGCTGCTCATATTCTATTTCCTCGCTTGTCCCGTACCGTAATATTAAAGAATCGCACCAATTTCACTGTATCGTCCCGTCGGGTATGGCCGCCGCGTTGACCGCGACCTTCCCGCCTTCGGTCCCGTATTTGGGAAAGAAGGTATAGGACAGGGTGATAGTGTTCACATCGTCGAGAATTCGGTCTTCCATGATCGCCGGGTCGACGAAAAAGGAAACCGCCATATCGGCCGTCTCCCCCGCTTCGAGACGCTGCTCGGTGAAGCAGAAGCAGTCGATCTTATCCACGTATTTCGCGACCTTCAGCGGCGTCACGTTAAAAGTCGCCGTGCCCATTGTCGGGCCGTCTGCCACGCTCTCTGCCCGGTAAAAGGCCAGCGCGGTCTCACCGACCTTGATCTTCATCGGCTCCTGTCCCGGCGCGAAGCGCCACGGCAGATTCTGATCGACCCTGGAATCGAAGCGCACGGTAATGTCGCGATCCCCGATTACTTCCGACGGCGCCTGCGCGATTCCCGGGGTCCCGCCGAACCCGGTGACCTTGCAGAACAGGTCATAGAGCGGCACCGAGGCATAGGCCAGGCCGACCATCCCGAAAACGACGCTGACAACGGCAATCATCGTCTTCTTGTTGCGGCGTTGGAGCTTGGCGTTCATGGCTCAGCGTATACCCATTTTGACGATGGCGACGACATAGAACAACACGACCAGGCCGAACAGCACCAACCCCAGGGCGATGTTCTTGCCCCGCTGACGGCGATGCATTTCGCTCGGCTGGGGGCCATCGGCCGCGTCGTTGTTCTGTTTATCGTTCTCGTTCATCACCAGTTCCGACATGATTCAGTTAACCCAGAATGCCCGGCGCGCGATCAACGATCAGCAGCGCGAACAATGCAGCCAGATACAGCAGCGAAAATCCAAACATGCGCTTGGCCGGCCGGTCACCGTGATCGCGCATGACCGCAATTGCGTGACCCAGAAAACCCAACCCAAGCAAAATAGCAGCGCCGCCGTAAATCCATCCGGCGATACTCAGCCAAACCGGCGCCAGCGATACCGGGATCAGCAGCAGCGTGTAGAACAGCATCTGCCGCCGCGTCGCCGCCTTGCCGGCCACCACCGGCAGCATCGGCACGCCGGCGTCCTGATAATCGCCGCAACGGTACAGCGACAGTGCCCAGAAATGCGGCGGCGTCCAGAAGAAGATCAGCGCGAACAACGCCACCGACTCAATAGATACCGATCCGGTCACCGCGGCCCAACCGATTATCGGCGGGAAGGCTCCCGCCGCGCCGCCAATCACGATATTCTGCGGCGTGCGGCGCTTCAACCAGATCGTATAGACAAAGACATAAAACAGGATCGCCAGCGCCAGCAACGAGCCGGCCGCCCAGTTCACCATCAGCCCCATCATGCTGACCGACGCCACCGACAGAAATATCCCGAAGCCCAGCGCCTCGCCCGGCGCAACCCGGCCCGCCGGAATTGGCCGGTTTTTCGTGCGGGCCATTACGGCGTCGATATCCCGGTCGAACCACATATTGATCGCCCCGGCCGCGCCGGACCCGACCGCGATGCACAGCACCGCGACCGCGGCCAATACCGGATGAAGATAGCCCGGCGCCACATACATGCCGACAAACCCGGTAAACACCACGAGCGACATCACGCGCGGCTTCAACAGCGCGAAAAAATCGCCGGCACCGGCGGAGCTTGCAACTCCGCCGGGCTGGGTCGTCATGCGATATGCGGTTTCGGACATTGGTCCTCGTCTTCAGCAGCCTGTCATCACTTGATGACCGGCGGATCCTCGAAAGTGTGGAACGGCGGCGGAGAGGCAACGGTCCATTCCAGAGTTGTCGCGCCTTCGCCCCAATAATTGGCCCCGACCTTCGGGCCATTCCGGTATGCGCTCCAGAAAATATAGATGAACAGCAGCGTCGAAGCGCCCGTGATGAAGGAACCCCACGACGAGATCATGTTCCATCCATGGAAGGCATCCGGATAATCGATGTAACGGCGCGGCATACCCGCCAGACCCGAGAAATGCATCGGGAAGAAGGTCATGTTGATGCCAATGAAGGAGGTCCAGAACTGCCACTTGCCCAGCGTTTCGTTATACATTCGGCCCGTCATCTTCGGGAACCAGTAGAACGTGCCGGCAAAGATCGCCGACACCGCGCCGATCGACAGCGTGTAATGGAAATGACCAACCACATAGTAGGTGTCGTGAAGGGCGAGATCCATGCCGGCATTCGCCAGAACCACGCCGGTAACGCCGCCGACGGTGAACAGGAAGATGAGGCCGAGCGACCACAGCATCGGGGTATCGAAGCGCAACGAACCGCCCCACATCGTGGCGATCCAGCTGAAAATCTTAACGCCCGTCGGCACCGCGATGACCATGGTGGCCGCGGTGAAATAGACGCGCAATTCGATGTCCATACCCACCGTATACATGTGATGCGCCCACACGATGAACCCGACAAAACCGATCGCCACCATCGCGTAAGCCATGCCCAGATAGCCGAAGACCGGCTTCTTGGAGAAGGTGGAGACGATCTGGCTGACGATGCCGAAGGCCGGCAGGATCATGATGTAGACTTCCGGGTGCCCGAAGAACCAGAACAGATGCTGGAACAGTATCGGGTCGCCGCCACCTTCGGGGATGAAGAAGGTGGTGCCGAAATTACGGTCGGTCAGCAGCATGGTGATAGCGCCACCGAGAACCGGCAGGGACAGCACCAGCAGGAAGGCCGTCACCAGCATCGACCATACGAACAGCGGCATTTTATGCAGGGTCATGCCCGGCGTGCGCATGTTGAAAATCGTGGTGATGAAATTGATGGCGCCCAGGATCGACGATGCGCCCGCAAGATGCAGCGAGAAGATCGCCAGATCCACGCCGGCTTCCGGATGGCCCAGCGCGCTGGAAAGCGGCGGATAGACCGTCCAGCCGGTGCCCACGCCGCCACCGATCAACACCGACAGCACCAGCAGCGTCAACGCCGGCGGCAGCAGCCAGAAGCTGATGTTGTTCATACGCGGGAAAGCCATGTCCGGCGCGCCGATCATCAGCGGCACGAACCAGTTGCCGAACCCGCCGATCAGCGCCGGCATGACCACGAAAAACACCATGATCAGGCCGTGGGCGGTGATAACGGTATTCCACATATGGCCGTCGGGATCGCCATCCATGGTCATGAACTGCACGCCCGGATTCATAAGCTCCAGCCGCATATACAGGGACGCGGCGAGACCGATGAGCCCGGCCACGAAGGCCAGGACCAGGTACATCGTACCGATGTCTTTGTGGTTGGTGGAATAGAGCCAGCGCCGGAAACCGGTCGGGGCGTGATGATCGTCGTGCGCGTGTGCGCCAGAAATCTCGGTGGCCATTGTTAAAGTCCCTCTTTCTCGCGCCGCTTACTGTACTGGGGTGGTCTGAGCCAGGCGGGTCGCGCTTTTCGCGGCCGGCTCGTCAACACGTGCGAATTCTTCTTTCGCAGTCTCCACCCAGGCATTGAATTCTTCCTCGCTGACCGCCTTGATGGCGACCGGCATATAGGAATGGTTCACGCCGCAAAGCTCGGAGCAGAAACCGTAATACATGCCGGGCTTGGTGATTTCCACCCAGGTTTCGTTAAGTCGCCCGGGAACCGCATCCAGCTTGATGCCCAATGCCGGGATGCCCCATGAATGTAGCACGTCGCCCGCGGTGAATAGCAGGCGCACTTTCTTACCGACGGGAAGGACAACATGATTGTCCGTCTCCATCATGCGCAGGCTTTTATCCTCGAGGTCTTCGGCGAAGGTCATGTTGGCGTCGAAGGTGAAGTTGCCGTGGTCCGGATACTCATAGCTCCAGTACCACTGGTGGCCGATTACCTTCAGCGTCATGTCGGCGTCCACGACCCGGTCATTCTCCACCATCATGTTGTAGGAGGGAATGAACAGCCAGACCAGGATGATCACCGGCACCACCGTCCAGATAATCTCGATCATTGTGTGATGCGTGGTTTTCGAGGGGACCGGGTTCTTCTTTTCGTTATACCTGTAGGCGACGTAAATCATCAGCCCAAGGACGAAAAGCGAGATTACGGTAATCAACACCAACAGCAAATTGTGGAATTCGTTGATCCGTTCCATCGATGTCGAGGCGGGCTCCTGAAAGCCCAACTGCCATTCGGTGGGGATACCGTCGGCGAACGCAACGCCGCTCATAATAGTCAGCAGGAATGCCGCAATCGCGGCCAATCGCATAGTCACGGTGGTCTCTCCCGTCTCTGACACCAGCCAATTAAACTCGGGTTCACCCGTGGGCGGATTCAGTCCGTCACGGTTCCCGATGGAATTCTGCGCGGCATTCTAATCAGTCGCGGCAGCCAATCAAGCGCCATGGAGACCGCATCCCCCTCAGCATCGGAATCTGAAAAACCCTATATGTTTCAGTCCCTCGGCATTGCAGGATATCTTCACCATTACCCCGCGCGACACTATGTCGCAAGCGGTTTTCTGCAGATTATTGACCTATGTCATGGCTTGGCGTCAACGTCATCACGGGCCAGTCTTCGGCGCACGCGCTGCAACGCCAACCAGACAATGAGGACCACGACGGGAATAGATAGCCCGGTAACCAGCGCCACGGGTACCGGGAATCCAGAGGCGGCGAATCCCTTGGCCGCATAACCGACCAATCCGACCAGATAATAGCTGATTGCCGCGATCGACAGGCCCTCGACCGTCTCCTGCAGACGAAGCTGCAGTCTGGCTCGCCGGTCCATGGAGCGCAGCAGGTCACGGTTCTGCGCCTCCATGGCAAGATCGACGCGGGTGCGCAGCAGGCCGGTCGTCCGTGCGACACGTTCGGCCAGCCGGTCCTGGCGCGCCGCCATGGTTTGGCAGGTCCGCATCGCCGGCGCCATGCGGCGATCCATGAACTCGCCGATCGTTTGCGTGCCTTCGATGCGCTCTTCTCTCATTGCGGCGACACGTTTTTCAACCAGTTCGTAATAGGCCGCCGATGCGCTGAACCGGTAGGTATTGCGCGACGCCAGCCTTTCCAGCCGGGCGGCGAGACCGGTCAACTCGCCAAGCGCGGAACGCTCGTCCTCCAGCCCCTCGATCCCAGGCATCCGTTCTGTAATCTCGGACAACACGCCCGCCGCATCGCCGATTTCGGGCCCGGCCTCGCGTGCCAATGGCAGCGAAAGAAGAGCAAGGATACGGTAGGTCTCGATTTCCAGCATACGCTGCGTCAGACGCCCCGCCTGGCGAGGGCGCAGCCCCATATCGCGAACCAGAATACGACTGAACCCGTCCTCGTGAAGACGGAAATCCGCCCAGACTTCCGCATGTCCTCCGGCGACCCGGCTACCGGCCAGACTTTCCTCCGAAAACAAGCAGTGCAGGATGTCGCGATCCCGCTCTTGCGCGGCAGCCGCCTCCAGAACCAGATGACTGGCGACCAGAAGGTCGCCGGAAAGCTCCTCAAGCCATTCTTCGGGCACGGCGGCGATTGCCGTGTCTGCAAATGGGTCGCCGCCACCGCCCTTCACGAAAAAGCTGTAGCTGTCGAACTCGGCATGGCATTCCCACTTACAGCGAAATTCGCCGAAATCCCCGGCAAAATGATTAATCCCGGGATCCGGCGGCGACACATCCATCCGTTCACAGAGCGCCGTTATATGGGCCAGCCCCGTCTGAACGGACCCTTCGCCGGTTAGCAGCGCGACATGCGACACCAGGACCGGCGCCTCCAACCGCTCAAACGGACGGGCATGGACTTCGTTGGCCAGCGTGTGACGTAAACCGTGTTCGTTGAATTTCGCCATTGGGTATTGCCTGCGGGAAAGGTAAGCTGGGCTTTGGTGGGACTTGCGCGCGTATCGCGCTATATACATTCTGGTAAAGTAACGCGTGGCGCCGCGATAATCGAGAGGGATCATGAGCAACCTTAGCAAGACCGACGAGCTTTTCTTCAAGCGCACCGGACTGGACCGCGAAAAAACGGAAAAACTGGTGGCAACCGCGTTGAATGGGGCCGATGACGGCGAACTCTATCTGGAATATTGCCAGTCGGAAGGCATATCGCTGGATGACGGCCATATCCGCAGCGCCAGTTTCGACACGGCGCAAGGCTTCGGCCTGCGCGCGATCTCCGGCGAGACCATCGGCTACTCCCACGCCAGCGAACTGAGCGAGGAAGCCATGAAACGGGCGGCCGAGACGGTTCAGGCCGTGCGTAGCGGCAAGGGCGGCACGATGGCCGAGCCGCCGGCCGGCACCAACCGGGCGCTTTACACCGATGAAAACCCGCTGGGCGCCTTCAGCTTCGAGGACAAGGTGAAACTGCTGGGCGAGATCGACGCCTATGCGCGGAGTAAGGATCCCCTGGTCAAACAGGTCAGCGCATCGATCGCCGGCGAATGGCAGGCGGTCCAGATCATTCGGGCCGACGGCAAACGGGTCGCCGATATCCGGCCGCTGGTGCGGCTGAACGTATCGGTGACCGTCGGCAAGGGCGACCGCATGGAAAGCGGCAGCTACGGCGCCGGAGGCAGGTTGGGTTTCGCCGTCTTCGTCGAGCCCGATGCTTGGCGATATCAGGTGGACGAGGCCCTGCGCCAGGCGCTGGTCAATCTGGAATCGGTTCCCGCACCGGCGGGCGAGATGGACGTGGTTCTGGGTTCCGGCTGGCCGGGGATCCTGCTGCATGAGGCCATCGGCCATGGGCTGGAAGGCGATTTCAACCGCAAAAAGACCTCGGCCTTCGCCGGGCTGATGGGATACAAGGTTGCCGCGGAAGGCGTTACCGTGGTCGATGACGGCACCCTCGCCGACCGGCGTGGGTCGCTGTCGGTCGACGACGAGGGTACGCCGACAAGCTGCACCACGCTGATCGAAAACGGCAAGCTGGTCGGTTATATGCAGGACCGCCAGAACGCGCGCCTGATGGGCACGAAGCCCACCGGCAACGGGCGCCGGCAATCCTACGCCCACGCCCCCATGCCCCGCATGACCAACACCTGCATGATGGCCGGCGAGCGCGAGCATGAGGAAATCATCGCCTCGGTCGACAAGGGGATTTACGCGGTCAATTTCGGCGGCGGGCAGGTGGATATCACCAGCGGCAAGTTCGTGTTCTCCTGCACCGAGGCCTACATGATCGAAAAGGGCAAGGTGGGCGCCCCGGTCAAGGGCGCGACCCTGATTGGCAACGGGCCGGACGTGCTGACCCGGGTTTCGATGATCGGCAATAACATGGAAATGGACCCGGGCATCGGCACCTGCGGCAAGGATGGCCAGGGCGTGCCGGTCGGCGTCGGCCAGCCGACCATCCGCATCGATGGATTAACCGTCGGCGGCACCGCCGACTGAGAATTCTACGAGGGTTGCAGGATATTTAAATAATGGTGCAAACGCCACCGCCATCGCCGCGCGGCACCGGGCCGAACCGCTGGTTCTGGTTTCTGACCGTCGCAGTCGGGTTGACCGGCCTGGTCGTCTGGCTGATCGGCCGCTACCCCAACGCGCTCGATTCGCGCGATGCGATGATAAACATCACGCGCTACGGCGCGATCCTGCTGCTGGTGGCCAGCGGTATCCTGGGCAGCCGGACAATGAACGTGAAAAAGGCGGTGCGGGATATCGCGATCTGGGTCGCCATCCTGGCGGGCCTGGTCGCCCTGTATGGGTTCCGCTATGAGCTGGAAACATTGGGACTGCGAATCGCCGGCGAACTGGAGCCCTCGCGAGGCAACCAGACCACCAGCGGCGAAATGCTGTACCGACGTAGCGCCGACGGGCATTTCTATATTGACGCCACGGTGAACCGGCAACTGATCCGTTTCCTGGTGGACACCGGGGCGAGCGATATCGTGCTGAGCCCCGCGGACGCCGAACGAGCCGGCTTTAACCGGTCCGAACTGCTATTCAACCAACAGTACCAGACCGCCAACGGTATCGGTTGGGGCGCGCCGGTCGTGCTTCGCTCGATCCAGGCCGGCACGATTCGCTTCAATGGCGTCGCCGCCTCGGTAAACGACGCGCCGATGTCGGAATCCCTTCTTGGGATGAGTTTCCTGGATCGGCTCTCCGGGTTCGAGGTCCGCGGCGATTCCCTGATCCTGCGGCCGTAGGGCGCAACTTAATACGCATACTCGTCGAACAGCGGCTCGATATTGCGGTTCCAGCGGTTTTCATAGGCGTCCAGCAGTTCCTCGGCTGGGGTAATGCCGCTTTCCGCTATTTCGTCCAGGGCGTTCAGGAAATGCGCCTCGTCCTCGCCGAAGCTATCCCGCACGGCGCGGCCCTTGAGCCCATCCCTGGCGATGGCCAGCACGTCCTTGGCCAAATCCTGCATCGTACCGCCGCGGAATTTCGTCTTCAGCGCCAATTTGGGGGCCTCGTTGCGCAGCATCTCGCGCTCGTCCATCGACCAGTCGCGGCAAAGGCTCCAGGCCGCGTCCAGCGCCGCGTCGTCATACAGCAGCCCCACCCAAAGCGCCGGCAGCGCACAAAGCCGCCGCCACGGCCCGCCGTCGGCGCCACGCATTTCCAGGAAATGCTTCAGCCGCACCTCGGGGAAAGCGGTGGTCATATGGTCGACCCAGTCGGCGATACCGGGCGCCTGGCCCTCGAAGCCTTCCAGCTTGCCGGCCATGAAGTCGCGGAAGGATTTGCCGGCGACATCGATATAATTTCCGTCGCGGTAGACGAAATACATCGGCATATCGAGGAGATAATCGACCCAGCGCTCAAACCCGAACCCGTCCTCGAACACAAACGGCAGCATGCCGGACCGGTCGGGGTCGGTGTCGGTCCAGATCTGGCTGCGATAGCTGAGGTATCCGTTGGGTTTGCCCTCGGTAAAGGGCGAATTGGCGAACAGCGCGGTCGCGATCGGCTGCAGCGCCAGCGCGACGCGGAATTTCTTGACCATGTCGGCCTCGGACGAAAAGTCCAGATTCACCTGCACCGTGCAGGTCCGGGTCATCATGTCGAGCCCCAGATTGCCGCGTGTCGGCATATAGCGGCGCATTATCTTGTAGCGCCCCTTGGGCATCCACGAAACATCGTCGCGGGTCGCCTTGGGGTGAAAACCGAGGCCGATCATCCCGGCGCCGATCTCGCCGCATATTTCCTTCACCTCGCGCAGATGTTCGTTCACCTCGTAGCAAGTCTGATGCATGTTCTCCAGCGGCGCGCCGGAAAGCTCGAACTGGCCGCCGGGCTCCAGCGTGATCGAACAGCCGTCGGCCATGCGCAGCGCGATGATATTGTCGCCCTCGCAGACCGGCTCCCAACCAAAGCGCTTCAGCCCTTCCAGCAACACTCTGATGCCAGGCGCGCCCTCATAGGCCAGCGGCTTGTGGTTCGCCAGGTCGTAGCCGAATTTCTCATGCTCCGTGCCAATGCGCCAGGCCTCGCGGGGCTTGTTTCCACGCTCCATATAATCGAGCAGTTGCTGCTTGTCTGTAATGAGGCTACCGCCGTTGTTGGATGGTGCTGACATATGTCGGGCCTTGCTTGCTGTATCTGTTTCAGTGACGTCCCGGAGGACGGTTTTGCCAGTCGCCCAGCACGGCCTGCCAACAGGCCAGCGCCGCCAACGCGGCGGTGTCGGCCCGAAGAATCCGTGGCCCCAACCCGACGGCGCTTACATTGGGAAATTTATGCAGCGCGTCAAGCTCCGTTTGATCAAATCCACCCTCGGGGCCGGTCAGGACCGCCCAGGGTCCGCCGGAGCCACTTTCCCGCAGAAAATCGTGGATCGGCGCGGCTTCCCCGGCCTCGGCGCAAAGCAGAATACGGCGTTCGGCGGGCCATGAATCAAGAATTTGTGATAACGGCCGCGCGTTCTCGATGCGCGGCACGGTCAGCCGTTCGCATTGCTCGGCGGCCTCGATGGCGTTGGCCGCCATGCGTTCGCGTTTGACGCGCTCGACCACGGTGCGCCGGGTAATCGCGGGCATCAGGGCCGAAACGCCCAGTTCCGTTGCTTTCTGGACCAGGAAATCCAGCGGCGCGCGCTTCACCGGCGCGAAGACCAGCCAGAGGTCGGGCTCCGGCGCCTGCGGGCGAGTCTGGCTGTCGACTGCGAGGATGGCCGATTTCTTGCCGACCGCGTCGATATGCGCCAGCCATTCCCCGTCACGCCCGTTGAACAGCGCCACCGGAGCGCCGGGCGCCAGACGCAACACGTGAATCAGGTAATGGGCCTGGTCGCGGCTGCATTCGATCGCCGCGCCGTTGGCAAGATCGCCTTCGATGAACAACCTGATATTCAATAATATACTCCGTGATGCGTCGTCGAAGCTTGTCCCGTAGGCCAAGGGGCGTCAAGATTAGCCCATGAACGATCCCGCGCAAAGCAACGCCGACGCTTCCGATATTCCAAACGAAAGCTGGGTCGACCGTTACGCCCCGGCGGGGGCGCGGCCCTGGATGCGATTGGCGCGGCTGGACCGGCCGATCGGGACCTGGCTGTTGCTGCTGCCCTGCTGGTGGAGTCAAGCGCTGGCAACGGCCTCCGGGCCGCACCCGGCATGGCCCAACCCGTGGTATATCCTGCTGTTTGCCGTCGGCGCATTGGTGATGCGTGGGGCTGGCTGCACCTGGAACGACATCACCGACCGGGAGTTCGATGCGCAAGTCGCGCGTACCGCGACTCGGCCTATTCCCAGCGGCGAGGTTAGCGTGCGCGGGGCGATTATTTTCCTGGTGTTGCAGATGCTGATCGGGCTGGCGGTGCTGATCAGTTTCAATCCCTTCGCCATCGCGGTCGGGGCGGCCTCGCTGCTGCTGATTTTCCCCTACCCCTTCATGAAGCGCGTCACCTGGTGGCCACAGGCCTGGCTTGGTCTGACCTTCAACTGGGGCGCGCTGGTCGGTTGGGCGGCGGTGGCGGGAAGCCTGTCACCGGCGCCGCTGCTGATGTATGCGGCAGGTTTCTTCTGGACGCTGGGCTACGACACGATCTACGCCCATCAGGACAAGGAGGACGATGCGCTGATCGGCGTCAAATCCAGCGCAAGGCGACTGGGCGGTCGGACCCGGCCATTCCTGTTTCTGTTTTACGGGGTAACGGTGATACTGCTGGCCGCATCCGGCTGGGCCGCCGGCATGGCCTGGCCATTCTATGTCGGATTGGCGGCTGCGGCTCTGCAGTTGGCATGGCAGGCGGCGGATGTCGACATAGACTCGCCGCAAGACTGCATGGCCAAGTTCAAATCCAATAAATGGTTCGGGCTGATTCTGCTGGCTGGAATTATCGCGGCCGGCGGGATCTGACCCATCCCGCGATCACAGCTTGTCGATCACGCCCTTGATGATGTCCCGCACCTCGCCGGCGATGGCGCCGAGATCGGCGTTCTCGATGGCGGACATGGAGGCGATCGGGTCGACCGCCGACACCTCGACCTTACCCTCTTCCTTCTGCTGGATGACGAAATTGCACGGCAGCATCACGCCGATCTTGTTTTCGCATTGCAGCGCCTTGTAGGCGAAGGCGGGATTACAGGCGCCGAGAATGGTGTAGCGCGGGATATCGACGTCCAGCGCGCCCTTCAGTTTTTCGCTGACCGGGATCGTGCACAAGATGCCAAACCCGATGCCCTGTAACGCGGCGGTAACATCGTCGATGGCCTGGTCGAACGAACGGTCAATGGTCTTGCTGAAATGGTATGACATATTTCCTCACGATAAATTATCTGGTTTTTCACGGGTCGGCCGCGCAACCGCGCGTCACCCTCTTATAGTATTGGCGAGACCGGTGTCACGGTCTTTACCCGTTAAGCCCTGCTTAAGTTGTATCCTGTACAAATAACCTCGAGTTTTCGAAAACGTGACGTAGGAAGATTAAAATGAAACAGCTTACCCGTATTGCCTTGGCATTTGCGTTTGTCGTGATGGTGCCCCTGACCGCCTTTTCCGCCGAGGCCGAAGTCTCTCGCGCGCAATTTACCTCTTCGATGCTCGATCGTGAACCCACCGATGAACTTTCAGCCATCGCCTTGAATACGGAAAAGATGTTCTTCTTCACCGAACTGCGCAATATGGATGGCAAGACGGTGACCCATCGCTGGTCGCTTAACGGCGCGGTCATGGCCGAGGTCAGCTTCAACGTGCGGGCCTCCCGCTGGCGGGTTTATTCCAGCAAGACGCTGCTCCCGGAATGGCGTGGCGACTGGGTTGTCGACGTTCTCGACGACGCAGGCACGGTAATTGAGACCAAAACCGTGAGCTACAGCGCGCAGTAATCGTTCAGTTCCGCCCGGCCCGGCCCGATTCGGTGCCGGCCGGCCGGGACGGATGCCCAAAGGGAACGGCGCCGGTTGAGATCGCCTCGGTGCAGGCGGCCCTGAAATCCGGATCGCCGACCAGTTTCAGCACGAATTCATCAGCGCCGTCGCCGGGCGAAAACCGTTCCCGCACTATTTCCAGCACTTCCGCAGTCGTCAGCGCCTTCGGGCGGCGCCCTTTCGCCGGCACGGCGGACAGCGCCACCGCGTCTCCATCATGCATCAGATGGCCGTTCACCCCGACATAGAGATGGACGAAATCCAGGTCCGTCCCGCAGTCGAGCGCCAGCCCGATATCCTCGATCACCGCATATTCGTATTTGGCGGCGTAAAGTTCGGTGCCGTGCATGAGATCGAGTTGCCGTTCGTCCAGCCAGTTCACAGACAGGGTCGCTTGCGCGCCCAGCGCGCGCTGCAGCATGGCGGGAACCGACCCGTAGCCGGTGATATGGGCCGAATAATAAATGTCGAAATCCCTCAATTGCGCGCGCTGGACCGGGATTTCCCCCTTGTCGCCGAACTTGCGCGTCAACTGTTCCGGGGACTGGTTCGACCCGATCGCCAGCACCGGCGTCCTGTCCTTTCGCATCGCGGGTTCGAAGGCGGTTACCGCGCCGCGCCGCCAGACATAGGATCCCTCGGGGATCGCGTAGGGATAGCCGCGGGCGCGGGCGAGCCTGGCCTCGGTTTCAGGCATGCGGTTCAGACGTGGTCGATTCGATAGCGCACATGCGCGTCGTCGATATGTTTCCACGACATTTGCTGCCACAGGGCCTGCGCTTCCTTATAGGACTGGAACGGACCGTAGCGTTCTTCCTGCTGGCCACTCGCCATATCCACAAAACCGGTATCGGCGTATTCTCCGCCGACAACCCAGTAGGCGCGGGCGTCCTCGGTGTCGATGGTATAGCGGACATGGGCGTCGTCGATATGCTCCCACGACAGGCGCGCCCATTCATCCTTGGCGTCGTCGTAGGCCGCGAACGGGCCATGCCGTTCGGGCGCGCCGCCGCCCGCGATCATAATAAAATCCGTATCGGCATACTCGCCGCCCACTACCCAGAATGTCTTGGCCATTTGCTCTCTCTCCACTTGACGGTCTTTCAATATCATAACCAGCCGCCAGGATGAAGACTCCGCGCGGGCTTGACGCCGCGCGCCTGAGAGTCTGTAAAGGGCGGGAACAATCCGGCGCGCGCATCATGCCCTATTCATCCCTTCGCGATTTTCTCGACCATCTGGAAAGCAGCGGCCGTTTGGTGCGGGTTTCCGCGCCGGTATTGGCGGAGCTGGAGATCACCGAAATCCAGACCCGGCTGCTGGCCGAGGGCGGCCCGGCGGTGCTGTTCGAAAACGTGGTAGGCGCCGATGGGCAAAAATACGACATGCCGGTGCTGGCCAACCTCTTCGGCACGACCGAGCGCGTCGCCTGGGGCATGGGGCGCGAACCGCATGAACTGCGCGAAGTCGGCGAATCGCTGGCCTTCCTGCGCCAACCGGAACCGCCGGGCGGCTGGCGCGAGGCCATGGACATGCTGCCGATGGTGAAAACCGTCATGGCCATGAAGCCAAAAACGATCAGCCACGCGCCCTGCCAGGAAGTGGTGCTACAGGGCGATGACATCGACCTTTCAATGCTGCCGATCCAGACCTGCTGGCCCGGCGAGCCGGCGCCGCTGATCACCTGGCCGCTGGTGGTCACCAGGGGGCCGGGCAAAAAACGCGAGGACGACCATAATCTGGGCATCTACCGGATGCAGGTGACCGGCCGCAACACGACGCTGATGCGCTGGCTGAAACATCGCGGCGGGGCGCAGCATCACGCGCGCTGGAAACAGGAAATGAGCGAACCACTGCCGGTTGCCGCCGTGATCGGCGCAGATCCGGGAACCATCCTGGCCGCCGTGACGCCGATTCCCGATACCCTGTCGGAATATCAGTTCGCCGGCCTGCTGCGTGGGCAAAAGGTGGAGCTGGTGGATTGCAAGACGATCCCGCTGAAAGTTCCGGCACAGGCGGAAATCGTGCTGGAAGGCCATGTGTCGCTACAGGATTATGGCGACGAAGGCCCCTATGGCGACCATACGGGCTATTACAATTCGGTCGAATCCTTCCCGGTTTTCACGATATCCGCCATCACCATGCGCAAGGACCCGATCTATCTGAGCACCTTCACCGGGCGGCCGCCGGACGAGCCCAGCGTGCTGGGCCAAGCACTGAACGAAGTGTTCATCCCGCTGCTGCAACAGCAATTCCCGGAAATCACCGATTTCTGGCTGCCGCCGGAGGGCTGTTCCTACCGTATCGCGGTGGTGTCGATGAAGAAGGCCTATCCCGGCCATGCCAAGCGGGTGATGATGGGCGTCTGGTCTTATCTGCGCCAGTTCATGTACACGAAATGGGTCATCGTGGTGGATGACGACATCGACGCCCGGGACTGGAAGGAAGTCATGTGGGCGATCTCGACCCGCATGGACCCGGCCCGCGACATCACGCTGGTCGAGAACACCCCGATCGACTATCTGGATTTCGCCAGCCCTGAATCGGGGCTGGGCTCGAAGATCGGCCTGGATGCCACCGATAAATGGCCGCCCGAAACCAAGCGTGAATGGGGCCGCCAGATCCGCATGAGCGACGAGGTGATCGAAAAGGTCAACGCCATGTGGCCCGAGCTCGGCCTGCCGGGAAGCGGAAAGCCGATCTGGAAATGAAAACGGCGGGACATGCAGCCCCGCCGGATTCCTGAACTGATGATCTCCGCGCGATTTACGGCCGCACGTAGATCCAGCCCTCCTCCTGTAGCTCCATCAGCCGCACAACACCGGACGTCACCTGGGTGGCCTCGGAAATCAGCTGGACTTCCTTGCCTTCCTTTTTATTCATGGCCTTCATGGTGTTGCCGCAGGCGGAAAACGCCAGGTTGTCCTGTTCCAGCGACATGGCGGCGATCCGCGTTTTCACCGGCGACGTGTCTTCGCGTAACATGTGCAATCCTGGTCCATGGGCAACGATCTCGATTTTCACATCCTCGCCTTTCTCACGATAATACTTCGTCGCAAACTTCGCGTTGTTGAGGGCGATATTCATTTTCACCGGATCGTTTTCGTCAACATGAATCGCAAGATAATGCATCTTGCCCTCCGCCATCGCAGGCTGGGCGACAGCGGTAACAACAAGGCCGGTAAGAGCGAGGGCGACCGCCAAAAAACCGTTTTTCATTGATATTCCTCCCGGAAGTATTTGTATGTTGTTGTAATTTCGATCACATCCATATGATCGAATTTGATTAAACTGTAACTCATGAATTTTTCAAATGCAAAATTTCGTGATCTCGCCGTAACCGCGATAAAGGCGCCGCTGGCATATGTCGCGAAGCACCGCTATACAGGCTGATTAATAGGGCCCGCATCTGCCGGGGTGGGAAAATCAGACGGGGAGACCGAGTTTCATGGCAAAGCGCGAGCCGCCGCAGCCCAAGCTGACGGAAACCGACGACGCCCTGAATTTGCTGGACGATCTCGTCGCGCGCGCGCGACACGCCGGCGCGGACGAGGCGGATGCCGTGCTGGCGAACGGGATTGCCGTTTCGGTTGGACAGCGCATGGGCAAGCGCGAAAAGATGGAGCGCGCGGAGGGCAACGACCTGGGCCTCAGGGTTTTCGTCGGCAAGAGGCAAGCAATCGTCAGTTCCAGCGACTGGACTTCCGAAAGACTGGACGAGTTGGTCGAGCGCGCGCTGGCGATGGCGAAGTCGGTGCCGGAGGACCCATATTGCGGGCTGGCCGGCGAGAACGACGTATTTCTCGGACCGCTGATCGACCCCGATATCTGCGACGATACCGAGCCCAGCACGGCTCAGCTTGGCACCCGCGCAAAACAGTGCGAGGACGCCGCCCGTTCGGTCCCCGGCGTGACCAACTCCGAGGGCGCGGAGGCAAGCTGGAGTCTGAGCGAGATATCGATCCTCGCATCCAACGGCTTCGCCGGCAGCTACACAACCTCTCGCCATTCCATCGGCGCCGCCGTACTGGCCGGTCGGGATACCGAGATGGAGCGCGACTATGATTTTTGCACGACGGTTCATCTGATTGACCTGGACGAACCCGAGGATATCGGGGTCAGCGCCGGCGTGCGCGCGACCAGCAGGCTGGGCGCCAGAAAGGTGGAGACCACCAGGGTTCCCATCGTCTATGACCCGCGCGTCGCCAGTTCGCTGGTCAGTCATTTTGCCTCGGCGGCAAACGGAAACTCGGTCGCCCGCGGCACCAGTTTCCTGAAGGACCGCATGGCCGAGCAGGTGTCCGCCGAAGGCGTCACCATTGTCGACGATCCGCAACGCCCGCGCGGATTGCGGTCCAAGCCGTTCGACGCCGAGGGCATGGCCAATCCGGAAATGACGCTGGTCGAGGAAGGACGGCTCAGAAACTGGATTCTCGATCTGCGATCGGCGCGCCAGTTGGGCCTGTCCACCACCGGGCGCGCCTCGCGCGGAACCTCCTCGCCGCCAAGCCCGTCGGCCACTAATTTATACATGCGGCCCGGCAAGATGACGGCGGGTGACCTGATCGGCGACATCAAGGATGGTTTCTATGTCGTTGAACTGATCGGCATGGGCGTGAACATGGTGACCGGAGATTACAGCCGGGGCGCCGCCGGATTCTGGATCGAAAACGGCGAGGTGACCTATCCGGTAAGCGAGATCACCATCGCCGGGAACTTGAAGGACATGTTCATGAACCTGACCCCGGCCAGCGACCTGGAATTCCGTTACGGCATCAACGCCCCGACCATCCGCGTCGAGGGCATGACGATCGCGGGCGCCTGAACGGTATTACGTCACCCTGTCAGGAATACCAGGATAGCAGCGCGACGCCGCCGATGATGGCGGCGATGCCGGCCCATTGGGCCCGGCTCATCGCCTCGCGCAGGATCAAGCGGGCCAGCAGCACCGTCACCGCGCTGAACCCCGATGAAACAACCACCGCCATCTCGGCGCCCGGCAATCCGGCGGGCGTAAACAACGCCACATAGGCGGCGCTGTCCAGCAGTCCCTGCAGGGCCAGAAAGGGCCACCAGCGAATCGGCATGTGCGGGCGTTGCCGCTTGGCCGCCAGAACCAGCAACAGGCAGGCGACACCCACCCAGCGGGCGATCCACAGGCTCGGCAATTTGCCGTAAAACGTCGATGCTTCCTGCGCTACCAGCACCGCGACCGCAAAACCGGCGGCGGCGGCCAGCCCTATCCAGACTGATTTTCGTACATGCTCGTGGCTGTAGCTGCTTTCGCCGCCATCCTCCGCCGCAAACCGGGCGACGACAACCACGCCCACCAGCACGATCGCGACCGCCAGCAACTCGGTGGCGCCGGGCCGACCGCCGCGCGCCACCGCGATCAGCATGGCGAAGGCCGGATAGCAGGAACTGATCGGCGCGACCACGGTGACCGGCCCGCGCGCCAACCCCCAATAGAGCAGCAGGGTCGCGAAGGTGATGCCGACACCGCCGGCAATCGCCAACGGTCCGCCTTGCGGGTGCCAGGTCAGCGCGGCGAGGTCGTCCCAGGCCAGCAGGGTAAGGCCCAGGCCGCTTATAATCAGCACGCCGACCAGGGCGACGGTCACACCCATGGCGCGGCCAGTGTAGCGTGCGATAAAGTCCGCCGTGCCCCAGGTTGTCGCGGTTACCGCGCCCCATAATGCCGGATCCATTTTCGCCTGATTCTCTCTCTTGCCATGGCTTGCCCAAAGACGTCTTAGCGCCTACGATGTTCCCTGATAAAGTGCCTTTCACGGGACTTCAAGCGCACAAGGGCAAAGTGTCATGCCGGCTGCCGACGATGGAGAAAATGTCATTCGCCTGAACAGCGCCCAGGAAGCGCTGATGCGCCATTTTCTCGGGTGGCAATGCCGTATCCGCCAGCACGCCATGCGCAAGGATGGCGGACGGCCCTCGCCAGGCATGTGCCCGTCGGTCGAATTTTCTGACGAGGGATCGGCGCGGGTCGAAATTGTTATATTGATCAGCCAGAAGGATACGGCGGACACCACCGCCAAGTTCCGCCACATGGCACGCAAGACGCATGACCCGAAGGAACGGCTGGAAGGCGTGGTAAAGGAACTTTCAGCCGCCTATTTCCAGTATCCGGACGAATTTTCCGACGTCATGACGGCCTTGTTCGCGCCTGCGTCCACCGCCGCCGGCCGACTGGTCGAGACCGGCCGCTGCGTGCTTCATTTCAGCCAGTATTCGCAGAAATATTCGATTCCCTGCCGGGTCGATCTGCTGGCCGAGGCCGACCCCGTCTGGCAGGCGACCTTCTGGCACAACAGCCTGTTCAACCCGAACATCCCCGGTGGCGCCCAGGTCCTCGCCTTCACCCCCGACTGGGCCGAGGCGCAAGCCGATCCGCCGGCGGCATAACGGGTTTCCCGTCCGCTAATTCACTCCCTCGTTATCGTTCCGCCATGGCGCGGGAC
>JADFVY010000121.1 GCA_015222795.1 Pseudomonadota bacterium
GAAGCAACCCAATATGCCACTACGACGATTTGCTGGGACCCATAACACCCCCGCCGAAACCGATATGCAAGACAAAAAAGCACCCGGAGTTTCGATTGTTTGGGCACTGTTGCAGCGATGCAACAGAATTGCACCCCCTGGATTGATCATCTATATTATTATTCTCTTTAACCCTAAATTTCCGCCGGAATCCGCGACAGCAAACCGGGCTCCAGCGGAAGGACTCGGCACCCCCCGGCGGTGTCGAGGACCAGGCCGCCGGGCGAAGGCCTCGACCAGGTCGCGGTCGGCCATGTCCGTGAAACCCTCGTTATATAGGGCAGTTACAGCGGGCCGCTCACCACCCTCGGCGCCGGACTCGCCGGTCTTGGCGGCGGCTCAGATGGATTTCTTCCCCGCAATGAGATAGCCCACCGCGACCACGGCGGGCTATCTCATTGCGGGCAAAAAGAAAAAGGGCGGCGGAATTTCTCCCGCCGCCCCCTTCGAAGGCTTGTCTATCCGATCGGTAAGAATCAGAAGCTGATGTTGGCGCCAGCGATGAACAGGGACGCGTCATGCGACCAACCGCCGGTTTCCGAAACCTCCTGGATGTTGTACTCGGCATAAACGGAAAGACCCGGCGCAACGGTGTAATCGGCCGTCAGCGCAATATGGGTGTATTCAAACTCGTAGTCGGCGTCTTCCTCATACAACGCGGACATATAGCCGACCGAGAAGTACATCGGGCCGGTTTCGAAGGAGCCCGCGACGTTCCAGTAGGAAGAGTTCTCGTCGTCGCCTACATCCACGCCGGAATCGCCATTGTCGGTGTAGTTGGCGCCGAGACTGGCGGGGCCCCAGCCGACGATGCCGCCGACCGACCAGGCCGCTTTATCCTCGGTGCCGGTATTGGTTGACGAGACCGTCGCATAGACCGCGCTGGCACGGATGCGCAGGTCGCCGAAGCTGTTATCGTAGTTCGCGCCAAGACCGATGGCGTTCTCCCAATCTCCGTCTTCCTTGAAGTCGTCACCATCGAGACCCGGCTGCGGGGTCAGGCTGGCGCCGACCTGGAATCCAGAGAAACGAGGCGAGAAATACGAGACCTTCGTGTGGTCCGATGTATCGCCGGCCATTGTCGGATACCAAGTGTACGCCAAGGCGTCGTCGTAATCGCCGTCGAACCCGCCGGTCGCGCCCATCAGATTCTCGCCGCCGTAATTCATGATGTCCTCGGCGCCGTCCTCGTCACCCATCTGGACCGTGCCCCAAGTACCGGACAACTGCAGACGGACTTCGTCGGCCACGGTGTTGTCGGTGGTGTTGGTCTGGATCTCGATCTTGAAGCCATAGTTCAGGCCGTTATCCGCCGTGCCCGAGACATTGAGCTGCAGTTCCGACTCGTCAACGCCGAAATACCAGCCGTGTTCCTGCACCGTTTCAGAGGTGCTGTCCTGATCGACATAGTAGAACTGGAAGTTTGCATTACCGGTCAGTTTCCAGGTCGGCGCTTCCGCCGCACTGGCCACACCGGCCATCAATACAGTCGCGCCAATCAGGGCGGAACTGCCAAGAAGTCCCTTTTTCATGAGTCTCTCTCCAAAAATGTTAAACTTGTTAAAGCGCATCGCCGATTTTCACGACAAATTCTGGATAACCAATTCTCATGGAAGCAACCCAATATGCCACTACGACGATTTGCTGGAACCCATAACACCCCCGCCGAAACCGATATGCAAGACAAAAAAGCATCCGGAGTTTCGATTGTTTGGGTACTGTTGCAGCGATGCAACAGAATTGCACCCCCTGAATAGATCATCTATATTATTATTCTCTTTAACCCTAAATTTCCGCCGGAATCCGCGATAGCAAACCAGGCTCCAACAGCAGGACTCGGCGCCCGTTGGCGGTGTCGAGGACCAGGCCGCCGGCATCGTCGAGATCCTCGATCGACCCCGCGATCAGTTCATCGCCGATCATCAACACGGTATCCACGCCGTTCGACCGGGCGCAAGGCAGCCAGTGGCGGGCGATCGGGCCCAGGCCTTGTTCGTCCCAGCGGTCCATCCAGACCAGGAAATGCCGGGCGAAGGCCTCGACCAGATCGCGGTCGGCCATGTCCGCGAAACCCTCGTTATATAGCGCAGTTACATCGGGCCGCTCGCCGCCCTCGGCCCCGGGCTCGCCGGTCTTGCGCAGAACCGCCGAGACCACCGCCCATTCGGGGTTGTCGCCCGGCCCCAGATCCAGCGCGATCCCGCCGCACAGCCCGCTATTGATCCGCAGGCCGGCGGGCCAGACCAGATCGGCGGCAACCGCGGCCGGCCCCGCCGACCCCACCGCATCCAGCAGCGCCAGCGACGCCACCAGCACCACCGGCATGATCTGCGCGCGGGTTTCTTCGGGGCGCAGCACGATGGCGCAGTCGATACGGTCCGCAGCCGGGCGCCAGACGAACAGCCCGGCCTCGCCGCCGCCCGCCGCCAGACTAACGGCATGGGCGCGGGCATCCGCGCCGGATTCGGTCAGGATCACGGTCTCGTAAAGCGGCGGGAGGTTGAGTTCGGCGGTCATCCGGACATTGACATCAGCTATCCGCCGAGTCCGGCCCGCAGCCGCAGGCGGTCAGCGCCTCGACCAGCGGCAGGACGCCGTCGCCATAACGCTTCCAGCGCCCGACCGAGGAGTTATAGATCGGGTTGCGCACCTGTTCGCGGCTGGCGGTGGAAACCGCGCGTTCGGTCTTGTGGAACTCCAGAACAGAGTCTTCCCATTCCAGCCCGCTGAATTTCAGCAATTTGCGCGCCTGGCCTTCCAGGTCGGCGACGGTATCCTCGTAATCGATCTCCAGCATACGGCCGGCGGGCAGCACCGCGCGCCAATGCGCCATGATGCGCCGGTACTGGCAATATTGGTGGCCCATGTCGACCAGGTCCGTGCTCCAGCCCAGCCCGTCGGCGCGGAAGCTCTGGGCGAAGCAGGACAGGCAATTATCCATGGGCACGCGCCGGCAATGGATGATGCGCGCCTTGGGAAACATGCGGGTGATCAGCCCGACATTCATAAAGTTGCCGGGCATCTTGTCGGTGACCCGATCCGCGCCGCGGCCGATTTTGCCGACATATTTCAGGTAACCGGCGGCGGCCTCCTTCAGCGCTGCCTGGGGCAATTGCTTCGGATAATCGTGGGCGCGGCTCAGCCAGCCCATGATCTGGCCGATTTCCGACAATTCGCCCGCGCCGACGACCCGGGAATGGCTGGCCAGAATCTGCTCGGTCAGACTGGTGCCCGAACGCGGCATGCCGACGATGATAATCGGCAGTTCCGAGGAACCGCCGCCGGGGCCGGCGCAGCGTTCGCTATCGAACAACTCGATCAGCCGGTCGACGCGGCGCTCGAACTTTTCCGGATCGTAATATTTTTCCAGCCGCTCCAGCTCTTCCTTGCGCGCGGCGTTGCCCGCCACATAATGAGCGAAGGCCTCTTCATGCCGCTTCAACTTTTCACACAGCTTGGCGGCCGAGAAATGCAGGCCGGTGCGGTGCTTGAATTCCTGGCCCTCCTCCAGCACGCTATCGATCTCGGCCAGCAGTTCCGCGGGGTCGGCCTCGCGGTCGGCCTCGGCCAGCAACGACAGGCCACCCTGGGCGCGCGGCGCCACCTCGTGCACCTTGCGCGCCAGCGCCACCGCGTCGTCGCGCTTGCCCATCACCATGCGGATATTGCCAAGCTGAACCATTGCCTGCGGGTTTTCGGGGTCGCGCTCATGGATCTTTTCGGCCAGCCGTTCAGCCTCCTCGGCCTGGTCGCCCATATGCAGGGCGTCGACCAGGGCGCTCTCGGCCTTGCGGTCGTCCGGATCCAGCGCGCTGGCCTTGCGCAATTGCGCGATGGCGGCCTCCATCTGGCCCATATCGCTCATCATTTTGCCGACATTGACCATGGCCTGGGTATAGTTGGGGCGCAGTTCCAGCGCCTTTTGATAGGCCTCGAACGCCTCCTTCAGGCGGTCGGCGGCCTTCAGCGAGATGCCCAGATTATTCAGCGCCTGGGAACTGTTGGGAACCTGGCCCAGGAACTTCTGATAATCCTCGATCGCCTCATCATGGCGTTCCAGCCGCTGCAGCAGTTCGGCGCGCAGGAAGACCAGTTCATTGGTGCCCGGCGACAGCTTCAGCAGGGCCTCGATTTCCTCCAGCGCGCCCTCGCTGTCGCCAGCGTCGCGCCTGGCAAAGGACAATGCCACCCGCCAGGACGGATCCGGCTTGCGGCCCTTTTCCGGCGCCACCTCGATGGCGCGCTCGATCAGCCCGACGGCCTCCCTCGGCTTCCTGGTTTTCTGCAAGAGCGCGCCGAGCAGAACCAGCGCGTCGGGGTGATCCGGGTCGGCCCCCAGAACCGCGCGGAATCCCGCCTCGGCCCCTTCCAGGTCGCCCTTCTGCTGGCAGGCGAGCGCCCGGTCCAGCGGCGATGATTTTTTCAATTTTGCTGTCATGCCCGGCAATTTGCCCAAAAATCGCGGGAATGCAAGCAACTCTTTGCGGCCGGGCTTAATTCCGCGACGTTCAGTCCTCGGCCGGTCCATGCCCACACCGCGCCAACGATGCTGCCAGGGGCATTATACGATCTCCATAACGCCGCCAGCGGCCCACCGATCCGCCATAAACGCCCTTGCGGACCTGATTGCGGCTGGCGGTCAGGACGATCCGGTCGGTATCGGAAAACCGCAAACAGGCGTCGTCCCACTTCAGTCCGGCGAAACCGATAAGCCGCCGCGCCTGTTCCTCCAGCGCCGATACTGTCAATTCGTAATCGAATTCGAGGATTCGGCCGGCGGGAAGCACCGACAACCAGTGATCCATTAAACGCCGGTACTGACAGTAATAATGGCCAACATCGTCCAGATCGCAGCTCCAGGCGAGCCCTTCCGAGCGGAAGTTTTGTGTAAAGCAGGACAGACAGGTATCCATCGGGTCACGGCGGCAATGGATGATTCTTGCGTTGGGAAATAGAAGAGCGATCAGGCCTAGATTCATAAAATTGCCCGGCATTTTGTCGGTAATTCGAGCCGCTCCGGGATCGACCCGGCGCATCTGCGTTAGATAACCCGAGGCAATTCCGGGATATAGATCGCGTGGTGGCGGGTGCGGAAAGCCATGCTCCCGCCGCAGCCACCGCACGATATTCCCTATTTCGCTTAATTCGCCCGCGCCCGCGGCCATGGAGTGGCTGGCCAGAATCTGTTCGGTCAGCGTTGTTCCCGAACGCGGCATCCCGACAATAAAAACCGGTAGCTCGGATTCGCTGCCGCCGGGGTTTGCGAATGCCGCGGCCGGGAAGGCATCGATGAGTTCGGCGACCTCGGCCTCCATGCGGTCGCGGCGGTATCGCTGGTCCGTGCCAGCCAGAAGGTCACGGCGTGCGCGGTTGCCCGCGGCGAAATAGTCGAACGCCTCGCCATGGCGTTTCAATCGCTCACACAGCCGGCCCGCCGAGAAGCTCAGGCTGACCGTAACGTGTGGCGGTTGGCCGCGGCCGGCGCCCAGCGACTCGATCTTGCCCAGAATTTCGGCGGCCTCATCCCCACCGGCGGTTTCTGCAAGCAGCGAAAGCGCCCCGATGAGATCCGGTCGCGCCGCCAGCGCCGACCTGGCCAGTTCCGCCGCTTCGGCCGGCGTGCCCTTGGCCATGCATATATTACCCAACTGCACCGCAATATCCGGGTCGCTGGGGTGGCTTTCCAACGCCTGGCGCGCCATAACCTCGGCCTCGCCGGTCATGCCGGCCATCGACAGCACGTCGATCAGCGCCAGCATCGCCTTGCGGTCACCGGAGGCGAGTTCACGGGCATGGCCCAGAATGGCCGCTGCCTGTTCGGTGTTCCCGGCGTTCTTCAATATCTGCCCTGCATTGCGGGCTGCCTGCGCATGGTTCGGTTGAATTTCAACGGCTTTGTAGAAGGCCTGGAAAGCCGCCGGCATCCGGCCCGCTTTGCCCAGGGACATACCAAGACTGTTCC